>CACYEC010000502.1 GCA_902773225.1 uncultured Bacteroidales bacterium | reverse complement strand
TCCACATACTTTTGGGCAGTCTTGTCCCAGGTGTAGTTTTCAAGAATCTTCTGGTAGTTGGTCTGCTCATATTGCTGAAGCAACTCAGGGTGAGAAATGGCACGTCCAAGGGCTTCTACAAGGTCGTCCTCGTTCTCTGGCCTCACATAAATAGCGTCATCATTCAAGAACTCCTTATTGGCCTCAATATCGGAAGCCAGTACAGGAAGATGGTATGAGGCGGCCTCCAACATCACAATGCTCAATCCCTCTATCGTGGATGGCAAACAAAAACAATAAGCATGACGAAGAAGCGCAGACTTGTCGTTTCCGTAAACAGCACCGGTGAACACCACATCAGGACAATCCTTCGCCAATTGATGCAGACTCTCCACATATTCGGGCATAGCGTCGTTGGAACCCGCCATGACAAGTTTCATGTCCTTATGCTCCGAACGGATAAAAGCACGGATGAGGTAGTCGGGATTCTTGTCTTGCACAAACCTTCCCATGAACAGGAAAAACTTCTTGTCGTGGAGGTCGTACCTCTCCAGTATATCCGAATAGCCATCGTTTTCTTCAGAAGGAGGCAGGTTGACAGCACCAGGTATGCACACACTTTCCACACCATATGTCTGTCGAAAATAATCCACTTGATCCTTACTGCACATGGCAAGATGTTGGTTGGTGTGGGCCGTGACTTTCTCCATGAACTTCATCACCTTTCGTGCTGTAGGACTGTATTTGCTACGCTGCCATTCCAATCCATGACCTTCCATCAATGAAGGTATTCCAGCCAATCGGGGTATCCAACTCCATAAGGAAGGCGGCCACGCATTATAGTGAACGAAACTGACTCCCTTGATTCCGAAAACGGTCTTCAAAGTGGCTTTCAACCCACACCAGGGCTTACAGATGAGATTGCTCTTAGGACCGGACTGGTAAATAACTCTCACACCATCAATAGTCTCTTCCCCGTTGTAATCGCTTTCGCACCAAATGATACATTCGTGCCCCAATCGATTCAACTCACGGGTGAGATTCAGCATGTAGTTCTCTATTCCGCCCAGAATATGCACACTACGTCCGCCTATGAAAACAATCTTCATTTTATACTCTTGTTCACTGATTAAATAGGAATAAATAACAGAAGACAAGCCAACTCAGCCTTCGCTTTCCTCCTCTTATCCTTTTGGAAATGCAAATTTACCATTTTTCAGCCACACCTGCAAATAATCGCGCTAAATACTATCTTGCCATCCTGTTGATTGGATGAAACATTGCTAAAAAACCGCACCTCTACCGCCTCTCTGGCTTAGGAACCTCTTCAAAAGGCTATGAGACAGGAAGACAATTCGTAATGAACAAAAAGAAAAGGTCCAGGACTTTATCTATAGACAACGAGGCAATGCCGCTGAGTCTATGAGAATAAGCCTGAACCTTTATACACCCACTGTGCTATTGAAGCGTGAGCATTCTGGTCGAAGACAATGGTCAATGCTCAACCTTCTCACACGTAGTTCAAGAGAGCATTGAGTCTGCTCTTGACCTGCCCCAGCACTTTCACCACCTCCGAACTGTCGTCACCTGGTATTCTCGCAAGAAGCACAATGGCTTTCTTGATGAGTTTGCAGTCATCAATCGTCAGTGGCATGTCGCTGATGGAATAGTCAGGGTCGGCGTATCTGTAGTAGATTCGGTCGTACACCTCGATGGGGGCGTTATACCCTAATTTGTCCGACCTCATCATCTGGATGTCCATCTGAACGGTTCTGGCGCAAACACCCTTAGAGATGCCCTCCATTTCGTAGAGCGCATCGCAGCAAGCATCCACCAGATCGTCGAGAGTCCATCTCCTGTATCTGTTTCTCAAACAGTTGTCAATTGTCTTGTACCTGATTAAGGCATTCTTATTTGCGGGCATAGTTGTTTCTTCATTAAAATGTAAAAAAAATAGTTGGCAATCTCTCTGGTATGGATTGCCAACTATCAGCCTTTGTCGTAAGAGTTACTTTCCCTTATCCTTATATCTGATGGAAAAAACAATACTCGCGTTGCTGCGGGAATCCTATACCTTTCGCTGCTGGAAGACATGTAAATACATGTGAGTTTCGTTCAAAGCGGTGATAACTTTGAACGAAAGTTTTCAGGGTAGTTATATGTACAAAAAGCCTCAACATTGTATAGGTTTCTTTTGTTTGGATGATTGCCACTTGGCATAATCACCTACTTGATTTCTAATTCGTGCTGCAAAGTTAAGAAATAAGAACGAAATCTTTTTGCGTAGAACGATTTTTTTTTGAAAAAAACAGCCACTTGGCCTCACGTACCCACATCACCAACGACGAGAGTACGATAATGACAATCCAATCCTCGAAGGTCATGGGAACGACATTGAAGAACTTGTAGAACACCTCCACAATCAAGAACTGACCTACAACGATAATCAGCGCAATGATGCCGAAACCGTCGCACCCCTTGAGATTGAGTCCACTTCCACCCGAACGGAAAGCGCGTGTGTTGAACATATACCAGAAATGCGCCCAAACGAAAATGGAGAAAAGCAAGGTCTGCTCATAGGGAGAGAGATGACCTTTAGCCCCGAGTCTGAGCCGAAGCAAATCCTTAATATCAATGTAACCCAAATCAGCCATCTGCTGAATGTCTGCATGTTGGAAAACATAGAGGAATACCAGCAACAAGAGGAAAAAGAATCCTCCCACACCAAGTATTTCCACTACCAGTCCCTTGTCGAGGATGAAATCTCCTCGCCTGCGTGGCTTGTCTTTCATCACGGCCGAGGTTGGCGGTAGGGATGCAAGCGCCATAGCTCCGAAAGAGTCCATAATCAGGTTCACCCACAGCATCTGAGTGACGGTAAGTGGGGATTCTGTTCCCATGAAAGCCCCCACGAGTACAATGAGACAGGCCGCCACGTTGACAGTAAGTTGGAAGAGGAGGAAACGCTGAATATTGCGGTATAATGAACGTCCCCACATCACAGCCATTCCAATACTGGCAAAGGAGTTGTCGATGATGGTGATATCAGATGCCTCCTTGGCAACAGATGTTCCGTCGCCCATGGACAGTCCCACATGAGCAGCCCTAAGTGCAGGCGCGTCGTTTGTTCCGTCGCCCGTTACAGCCACCACTTGGTTTTTCTTCTGCAATGCCTCCACCAAACGTTTCTTGTCCATAGGCCGTGCACGTGCGATGACCTTGATGTCCATCACCCGCTTGAGCAGTTCGTCCTCGTCCAACGCTTCGAACTCAGGTCCGGTGATAACCTCATCCTCGTTATCCTCGTCTGTCCACAGTCCAATCTGACGTGCCACCTCGACAGCAGTCCTTGCATTGTCGCCAGTGACAATCTTCACCATGATGCCAGCATCCATACATTCCTTCACAGCTACAGGCACATCCAACCGGACAGGGTCGCTGATTGCCGCTACACCAAGAAACTCAAGTCGTGAGGCGTTGAGTTTACCCTTGCTGATGACGACTTCTCCATCCTCCACAACCTGATAAGCAAATCCCAAAGTACGCATGGCCTGTGCCTGGTATTGAAGAAGGATATCGGCAATCTCCGGTTTTGACACACTCCCAGAGACGCTACTACACAGTCCAAGAACAATCTCAGGCGCTCCTTTCACATACAACACCCTTTTGCCATCACTCCGTTGCACACACGTCGCCATGTACTTGTTTTCTGTTGTAAAAGGAATCTCTCCGAGGATAGTTACTGACTCACGAAGCGAGGTATAATCATACCCTTTCTCGCGTAACCACAACAAAAGCGCACCTTCTGTAGGACTGCCCAGCACCTCCACTTTTCCGTCAGGGGAAGTGTCGAGTTGCGCGATGGAATTGACCGCCATTCCTTCGACAATCAATTGGTTCATCGCATCATCCTCATCCTGTTGGTCGGTGATGGAATTGCGGGAATCATCGGATAATCTGGAGTGCTGTGCTACGCCGAAGAAACGCGTCTGATACACCTGCATCTGATTCTGTGTGAGCGTTCCCGTCTTGTCGGTGCAAATCACAGTGGTAGCGCCCATAGTCTCGCAGGCGTGCATACGGCGCACCAGGTTTTTGGTCCTGAGCATCCGACGCATAGAATACGCCAAGGAGAGTGTCACCGCCATAGGCAAACCTTCCGGCACAGCGACCACAATAAGTGTGACGGCAATCATAATGGTCTGGAGGCTGTAGGCCATCAATTGAGGTACTTCATCCACTTTCCATCCATGTATTTCATTATTGACGAACAAAACGCATATAATGAACAAGGCAAAGAAAACCACAATTGTAGCTATATGGACAAAACGCCGGTAACGATAAAGATAAGGAAGATGATACTTACGAGAAAAAAACCTCAGACGAGGAAAAACATAAATAACAATCAGAAAGAACAAGGCTACGGGCAACAGGATGAGCCATGCTAAAGGCTCCCATTCAAAGTACACCAGCAGCTTGGCCACAATGATGATTGCCGCGATGACATAACTACAATTGGTGATGAGCCTCCCCAAGCCGTCGAGTTGTTCATTGAGGGGTGTCTTCACGCTCTTGTCGATTTGCACCGCCTTGAAAACCTTGCCGTTCTCGGTGGCATCACCCACTGCAAAAACGCGGGCAGTACCATGTCCCTCCATCACCTTGGTGCCTTTCATCAGATGGTTGGTGGGGAAAGTGGCCTCTTTGTCGAAGTCTTCTTCATTGGCACTTTTCTTGCAAATGGGTTCTCCCGTGAGGGTTGATTCATCCACTTGCAACGTGATAGCCTCAAGCAATTCCGCATCTGCCGGTATCTCCTGCCCCGTATGGACAATGATGATGTCGCCCACCACCACCTCCTTTCGGGTGATGGTGGTGGTGCGTCCATTGCGAACCACAATGACACTCTCGTCATCGTTGACTTTGTTGAGAACACCAAATTCCTTCTCCGCCTTGTTTTCAAAGTAAAACGCCAAACCTGTGGCTATGAAAACGGTCAAGAAGATGCCAATGGGTTCGAAGAAAACTTGAATGCTTTCTCCCAACCAAAAACTTTCGTAGAACGATATTCCAAGTGACAGCGTTCCCGCTATCAAGAGGATAATGATCAGCGGGTCGCTGAATTTCTCCAGATATTTGTTCCACCAAGACACCTTCACCGGGGGGGTGAAGACATTGCTTCCGTGCAATTCACGGCTCTCCACTACCTGTGCGTCGGTCAGTCCGGTGTATTTGAGTTTAGGCATGAAATGGTCTTTCGTTTTTTTGAAATCCTGAATACTCAGAATACTCAGTATTTTCGGAACACTCAGAATACTCAGAATAATCGAAATACTCCGAATACTCCGAACACTCCGATAATCACTTCACAGAAACGGTGATGATACTCTTTGCCGGCATCTTCACGGTAAGGGTGTTGCCCTTGACCTTAAAGTCTTTGAACTCCTCCATCTTCACCACATTAGGATGCTCGAAGGTATTATGGTCGTCAATGCGCTTGGAAGTGATGATTTGGGCTGTGGCGTTCTTGCCAAGGGGTTGTTCGAAGTTCACCGTCACGGTGTTGCTATTGTCGAGGTCAACATTGGATAGCGAAACGTTGATGGTGCCATCAGCAGAGCGACTGGCTGTAGCATCAAGCATCTTGAAAGTGCGCTCCCCTCCCCTCTCGTTCATCACCTGCCTTTCTTCGGCGTTAACTTCAGTAGGCAAGTAAGTGGCGTCCATGTGAACATTGTACATCTTAAACACATAATAAGTAGGAGTCAGCACCATCTTGTTGTCCTTGGTTAGAATCATGGACTGAAGCACATTGACAATCTGGGCGATGTTTGTCATCTTCACTCGGTCGGTATAACGATGGAACACATCGAGCGAAAGAGATGCCACAAAAGCGTCGCGAAGTGTGTTCTGCTGGAAGAGATGTCCAGGATGTGTGCCTGGTTCCTCGTCCCACCATGTTCCCCACTCGTCAACGAGCAAATCGACGCGTTTCTGGGGGTCGTACTTGTCCATGATCTCGATATGTTTCTTCAGCACCTCCTCAACACCAAGACATTTGCCAAGCGCCCAATAATAGTTGTCGGCGTTGAACTTGGTGGCCGCACCTTTGCTGCCGTTCCATCCAATACATGTGTAGTAGTGCAATGACAGACCGTTCATCTGTGTTCCCACATTCTTCATCAGCACCTCTGTCCAGTTATAGTCGTAGTCGCTGGCACCGCTGCCTACCTTGTAGAGTCGGTTGCCACTCCAGTTGTGGCAATAAGTAGCGTAGCGGCGGTATAGGTCGGAATAGTACTCAGGGCGCATGTTTCCACCGCATCCCCAACTTTCATTACCCACACCGATATACTTCACTTTCCAAGGGTTCTGGCGACCGTTCTTTTTCCTGAGTTCAGCCATCGGGCCGTTCTCTGCAGTCATATACTCCACCCACTCGGCTGTTTCCTGCACGGTGCCACTTCCCACGTTCATGCTGACGTATGGTTCGCACCCTATCATCTCGCAGAGGTTGAGGAACTCATGGGTACCGAAGGAGTTGTCTTCCTTGGTGTCTCCCCAGTTGCTGTTCATCATCGTTGGACGATTCTCACGCGGTCCGATGCCATCGCGCCAATGGTAGGTGTCGGCAAAGCAACCTCCAGGCCATCTGAGCACAGGCACACGCAAATCCTTCAAAGCACCAAGTACATCATTTCTGTAACCATTGGTGTTGGGTATGCTTGACTCCGGTCCCACCCACAGTCCACCGTAAATACAGGTGCCGAGGTGTTCTGCAAACTGTCCGTAAATCTCTTTAGGAATCACATTCTTGCCTTGGGTCTCATGAATAGTGACCGTTGAGGTCTTCTGCGCTGAAGCACTCATCGAGATGCAAAGCGCTGATAAAAACAGTATTCTCTTCATATTCGATAATTGATTATTCTTAAATCGGGTTGATGGTTTGTTGTAGAAATTGGTCAAACTAGTCGGACAAATTGACCAGACAAGTCGGACAGGAGTCAGAAGTCTATCTTACCAAAACCTTACGTCCATTGATGATGTAGATGCCAGGACGCAAGTGTTCGGGATTCACAAGGCGTCCGCTGAGGTCATAGACCTTGTCTGATGTTTGGTTCTTGTTGTCGGAGGCTTTAGGTGCTTCGATGCCCACTGTCTCGGGGTTATCCACTGTCAGTGCGAAGTGGTCGGCACTCCACCAAGATGTGCCTGTAGTGGTGAGCGACACGGTGAGGCTCTCGCCTTTCTTCACCTTCACAGGATCCAAACGGACGAGTTGCCAACCCATAGGATATTTACTTCCTTCTGCCACTTCTGTACCTGTGCCAATGAAAGTGGTGGTGGCGGTTTGTCCTGATGTGGCTGTGGCAGTTAAGGTAAGCGTGTGAGTGGGGTTGCTTCGCAGGATGGCACTAAGCGTGTATTCGCCTGCAGGCAGGTCGGTCACGACTTGCTCCATAGTTGAGGTGTACTCCGACGCGCTCCACTTGTCGAAATACTTGTTCTCCTTGATGCCGTCATAGGCCTCGCCACTATTGAAGCCCACATTGCTCACGGTCCATCCAAAGGATGTGCCGTTGGTGGCATCGGGGTTGAAGAGGAAACGAGTGGCATCCAGGGTTCCGTCGCCATTATCAACGAGCATGTCGGCAATCACAGCATCGTATTGCTTCCTCACTTGTTGGGCAGTCTCGCCCTCTAACGCAGTATTCACCTTTCCAAGATAGACCAAACTGAAATTGTCCGCTCCTGCCCAGCGGGCGGTCATGACACCAATGTTGCGCACCCCTACCTTCAGTTTGCCATCAGTAACGATGATTTTATCAACAACAGTCTCTGCCTCGGTATCCAGTTCGCTGTCGGTGGTCACAGGAGTAAAGTATAGTTGGTTTGACGTCTGGGCATAAAGACCTACAGCACCGTTCACCGTTGCACCCTGGACACCATTGGTGGAGTTGAACACATTTGCGGTCAATCGATAGACTCCGCTCTCGAGTCCTGTCAACTCCTGGTAGTAGTCGAACTTCATCTCCTCGGCTGTAGGGTTCCATACTTCAAGGTAGGTGTCACCAGAGTCGCCCTTGGTGTATCCGTTCTGTGCTTCTCGTGTGCAGATCCATCCAGGCACACTACTCTTGCTCTCGGTGATGATCTGCGGGTTGCTGAGCAGTCCCCCACAAGTCACCCCACCAGAAACGACATTGTCGCCCAAAGTCGTGGTCACCACCACCCGGAACTGGTCGGAAGGCATGACACCCGACAAGTTGACACCAGAGATTTTCACTGTGCTGTTCTCAAAGAGTTGCCTGTCAGTCACTGTATAGATATCTGTCCAGTTCTTACCGTCAACACTACTCTGGATGACCATGGTCTCTGTATAATCGGTATTGCCATTTGTTATCTCGAAGTTGAAAAGGTTGGTCGTAAACGACCCTGTCACAACCATGGAAGGAGTCTTGACAGATGGTTTCCACCATTTAGGCACAGGTTGCATAGATGCCTTGTACGCGAATGTGGAACGGTTGTCGCGATAGACCTGTCCCGCAGGTGTCACCCAACCATCGTCCTTGCTAATCATCCAACGATACCAGTCGGAATCCCAGTTGTATATGGCGTAACGCTCCACAAACGAGCACGTGTCGAGCAATTCGGTGATGGCTTGGATATTCTTGCGCTCCGTCTCATAATGGTCGGAGGTGATGGCAGATGTCCACGACGCACCGTAGTTCCACTCGGTAATCCATATCGGGCGTTTGGTCTTGTCGTAGATGGCTTTCAACTGATTGTACCAAGAACCGGTTCCATTGGCCTCATTGGGTCCCCAATAAGCATGGAAAGCCACAAAGTCGCAGCGGTAGGCCATATCATCGATATGTCCGATGAACTCAGTGAGATAAGACGCGTCAGTGGGTGCTGGCGAACCTATTCTGGCCCCAGAAGCGAGGAAGTCGTTGTTGAGTGTGCAGGCCTTCCATGCCGAAACCACACCTCCGCACGAGCAGTCGTTGCTCTCGTGCTGTTCGGCATGCTCGGGTTCGTTGATGCTGAGCACAGCAGTGGCATTCTTATGCCCGTTAATCTGGTTCATCGACGGCCAGTAAATATGCCCACGAATGGGTATGTATTCGTAGTTGTCGGTCGAACTTCTGTCCGCGCTCCAAGTGTAGAACCATGTACCCCTAATCTTTTCCATCTCAGTTGCAATCTTGCTGTTGCCGTTGGTACTACACCATCCCTTCTTGGAGACGTACTGCCATTCCTTCACAAAAACAGACGACACACGGAGGTCGAGTGCTTGTGGCAAATCAACCTGCAAGTCGCCATGGTCTGCCACCCACACACGGCTGTAGCCTGCCCCTGAAGTTCCAGAAGCCAAAGTAGCCATATAACCCCGTTTAAGCGTGAAACTGCGCATGGAGTTGCTGTTCTTGCCAAGATTGGTGTGGCTATTGACCGACAGGTTGAAACTCTCGTCTCGCTGTCCTTTCTCTGTGTAAGCGGTAAAAGGTGATTGGGGAATAGGTATCACGACAGCTCCGTTAAGATAAATCGCCACACGACAATTCTTGCCTTTTGAAGCGGCCTCTCCTTCGATGGTGACAAACTTCAGATATGAAGAGATGACCTCCGAGGGAGTGATATTGTCGAAAATGAGCCATGTGTCCTTACTTCCAAGGTTCACCTTACCATTTAGGATGGGTTTCTCTGAATGGGCGATATGAATATCCACTCGGTCAGAACGGTCGATGGTTTGTCCGTTGAGTTGGATATAATCTATCTCATTGATTCCCCATTGGTTCTTGAAAACCTCAGAAACGTAGGCTTGCTCTGCCTCGATGATGTCCTTCGAGGTAGCTGGAATGATGCGGAAAGAGGCATGTGAACCTTGATGCTTGTCGTAGTAGACGCTCACGTAGTCGCTGCCTTTCTTGCCACCGTCAACACCCAGTCGCGCACTGGTGTTCTTCTTGTTGCGGATATAGCCGTCGAGTCCACCCGATGCCATCCATTTGAATGCGTCGGAATTGGAAACGCTGTTCTGAAGGGTCACGCTCCATGTGTTGGAAGTGGACGCGGCGAGATACTTACCACTGCTTTTTTGTTTCAAATAAACATAGCCACTGGTACCACAGTCCTCCGCCACAAAGACATAACTATCGGGGTTAGTATTGGTGCCGAAAGCCGACAATGCAGGACCATCCTGCGCCTCGTTAAAACCAAGATACTTGTCGTAGATGTTGAGTGCTATGTAATACTCCTTACCAGGCTGGAAGTTAGCAGCCATTCCACTTATTACCATAGCCATTGCGATAAATGCTCCTGCGAGTCGTTTCATAAAAGACATCTGTTGTTAAGTGAGTTATAGTAATGATTCTCTAAAATGTTCTATACAGTTCGTTTTGCTTCAGTACGGTCAATGTTTTGTTCGCGTTGATTGCCCAGTTCTCGTCAACAGCCCGATTATCATCGGCTGTTCAGTTTTCATCAATGATGTCCTTCAGGCTGGTGAATATCTTCTTTCCCAAAGCGGTGGCTTTGCTGTCGTTCTCATCAGGTTTGACGTACTTGCCTATCTCGTCTTCCTCTTCCTCCACATCCTCATCCTCTACATTCTCTTCTGAAACAGGCTGTCCTTGAGCCTCAACCACATCGTCTTCCTCCATGAAACGGCTGATGGAACTGCGCAACGACCCAGCTGTTCCTATCATCAATCCCTTGAGACCGCCATTCTTGCGGTAGCGTCGCCATGCGCGCTTGTTTTTCAGATGCCGCAACCTGATTCTGCGACAAAGATACCATAACCCCACAATCATCTGATGGTATCCCACCTTGATGAGACGCCCCAGACGACGTAAAGTTGGTCCGATGTGGAGAATGGCGTTGAGCGAGGCCTTGCCCAGCCATACAAGTCCTTTCCAAGTGTAGATAAGGCCTAAGATAATGGCTTTCAGCGTCCATCGCGCTCCCTTACGCAACCATTTCAAACACCAACGTCCAGCTTTCGACAATCCCCGACCAGCACTGCGAAGCCCAAGACGGATGTGTATTCGGACCTTGCGCACCTTTTCCTGGGTGCTGTTGGAGTTCCAGAAAACCTTGATGCGATGACAGGTGTGTCTGATTCCCTCATACAGAAACACCATGCCTTTAAGCACCAGTCTGAGCAGATACTTCAGCATGGTCAGCAACAAAAGACCTATCAGTCGGACAATAAGCCATGCTATCTTTCCGACCGACATCTTTTCCAAGCGTTCACGAAGGCTCTTCTCGTTCTCGCGCCGCGCTTCCTGTCCAGTATCTTCTTCAGTCATCAGTTTCCTGCCTTACCTCGGGCTATCCAACATCCACTTCAATCCATTCGAAAGCCGTAGGCATAGTAAAATGCCTTACCACTTATAAAAAGCAAATTTACCACTTTATACCCATAAATAGTAACAGAAAAACAATTTTTTTTGAAAACCTTATCTTTTTCTAACTAAAACAAGTTAAGTTTGTGCATAAAACAGAAAAAACGCTTGAAAGATGAAACGAATAGGTTTACTTTCCGACACCCACAATTATTGGGACGACAGATACGAGAAGTATTTCAAGGACTGCGACGAGATATGGCATGCCGGCGACATCGGTAGTTTGGAACTGGCACAACGTTTGGCGGCCATACGCCCTCTCAGGGCAGTTCATGGCAACATCGACGGTTACGACATCCGTCAATTCTACTCCGAAATCTACCGCTTCAAGTGCGAGGAAGTGGATGTGCTCATCAAGCATATCGGTGGTTATCCTGGTAACTACGATGCCTCAATCCGCGGAATGATGTTCGCCCGACCACCCAAACTGTTCATCTCCGGACACTCCCACATTCTGAAAGTGCTATACGACAAGACCATCAAATGTCTGCACATCAATCCCGGTGCCGCAGGTATTTCAGGGTTCCACAAAGTGCGCA
This sequence comes from uncultured Bacteroidales bacterium, assembly GCA_902773225.1. Taxonomy (GTDB): domain Bacteria; phylum Bacteroidota; class Bacteroidia; order Bacteroidales; family Bacteroidaceae; genus RUG11857. The sequence goes on along the minus strand of CACYEC010000502.1, from coordinate 2,808 downwards.
CATTGGTTCGCTTCACCATCGACGGCAGCGACATCAAGGACTTGGAGGTCATTGAATTAGGTGAAAGGAGATAGAGTTTTTTAGGTGTGGTCAATGGTCAATGGAATAATGAAGTATCTCTGTGTTTTCGATTCATGGAAAGGTTGCATGGACAGCGATGAAGCCAATCTCGCCGCCCGACAAGGCATACTCGATGTAGTCCCAAGCGCCGAGGTGGTCAGCCTGCGCGCCAGCGACGGTGGTGAAGGGATGCTTGAAGCCTTCCTGAGCGCCATGGGTGGACATAAGGCAGAGTTACTGGTTCATGACCCTTTGATGCGCCCAATTAAAGCTGAGTATGGCATTGCCGGTGACACAGCAATCATTGAAGTTGCGCGCGCCTGCGGCCTCACGCTTCTTACTGCCGACGAACGCAATCCCATGCTGACCACCTCCTATGGTGTGGGCGAGTTTGTGTTGGATGCCTACCGAAAGGGCTGCCGTCAATTCATCATCGGGTTGGGAGGAAGTGGTACAAGCGATGCTGGCATTGGGATGCTGCAAGCCCTTCTCCAACCATCCTACTTCGGGGTACATAATCAACCTGCTCGTGATAAAAGCACTGACACATTCTCCAATTTGCATTCACTTATACTATTATTTGAACAGAACGCAGTAAACAACTCGTTATCGTACGATTTATTCAACAATAAATCACTACAATTCATTCTGGCGAGTGATGTTCAGAACCCTCTATTTGGCGATAACGGAGCGGCTCAAGTCTTTGCGCCTCAGAAAGGAGCCACACCAGAGATGGTCGCCATGCTCGATGCTCAAGCGCAAGAATTAGCACGATGGGCGGAAACGGTGTGTGGCCATGATTGCTCCCACAACCCAGGAGCTGGTGCCGCAGGCGGATTGGGCTATGCGTTCATGCAGTTTCTTGGCGCGAAAAGTCGTTCAGGCATCGACTTACTTCTCGACGCTTACCACTTCGAGCATTTGTTGGAAGGTGCCGACTATGTACTCACTGGGGAAGGTTCAGCCGACAGACAGACGCTCATGGGCAAACTGCCATTCGGAGTGATGCGCAGGGCAACAGCCAAGCACGTCCCCACCCTGCTATTCTCGGGCTTGCTCCGTGATGAGTCGGAACTTCTGAAAGCGGGTTTCGCCAAGGCCGTCTGCATCAATCCACCATCGTTGCCACTCTCGGAAGCCATCAAGAAATCGGTCGCCATGAACCAGCTGAGGAAGAAGGTGAAAGAAACGATGTCTTCATGATGGCCAATAAAGCGTACAAATCACACTTTTTTTGCCCAAACACTTTGTTTTCGCAGGCAAAATCCTTATTTTTGCAACTGAATCACATTGATTAAGTAATCTTGCTGTTTTTCTGAAAAGCAATTGATACACACCCCCTAATTGTTGATTGGATTTATGAGAGATAAGTATTTTGGCCGTTTCATCCTCTCATTACTTCTGGCAATACTGTTTCCTTCAGTATCTTGCCAGGCAAGAGAGAAAGGGGTTCTCAAGCCCCGTCTGGTGGTGTGCACCGACATCGCCCCCTCCGATGTGGAACCTGACGACATGGAGTCGATGGTCAGGCTGATGTCCTACGCCGACCTTTTCGAAATCGAAGCACTCATCACCTCTGTGGGATGGAATTGCGACCCCTACCCCGAAGAATGGTCAGCGTATCTCTTCTGTGTCATCGAAGCCTACCGCAAGGACTTGCCCCACTTGATGCAGCGCTCCAACCAACGTGAGTTTCTGCCGATAGAGAAAGAGAACGGCAGCCAACTCAAAGGTTATTGGCCAAGTGCCGACTATGTAAGAAGCCGCGCCGTGATGGGTAGCGTGCATGGTGGCATCAAGTCTATTGGCGAGGGCAACGACTCCCCCGGCAGTGAGTTGCTAATCCGCCTGGCTGATGAAGATGACCCCCGTCCCATCTATGTGGCGGCATGGGGTGGAGCAAATACCTTGGCACAGGCCATCTGGCGTGTGAAACAGACACGCAACGCAGAGGAGTTGAAGCGCTTTGTCAGGAAGTTCCGCATCTACACCATCACCGACCAGGACATGAGTTATGGCATGCGCATGAACAGAGCCTACAGTTCCCACCAATGGCTACGCCAAGAGTTCTGCGATGACCTTCAGTTCATTTGGGACGAGGGCACCTGGCAGGAACAATGCGAGCTGGGCAAACAGCACTGGGAGCATCATTCCACCCACATCCAAGGCAAAGGTAATTTGGGCAACGAATACCCCACTTACAAATGGGGTGTGGAAGGCGACACACCCAGTTTCCTCTACGTGATGCCCAATGGTCTGAACAACCCCGAAGACCCCACCCAAGCAGGTTGGGCTGGCTATCATGAGCGCGGCCTCTGCCCCGACAGCCTGACCACAGCATGGACCAGTTGGCGGAATCCCGTCCGCGACATCAGCATCGGCTACAAGAGACGTTTCTATACCGACGAGCTCAACGACTTCTCCGCCCGCATGCAATGGGCAGACGAAGGACGGGGCAACCACAATCCTCTTGTTTCCGTCAAAGCCAAGGGAGGAAAAAACCTTTCCAACACACTGCATGTACATGCCAAGGCAGGCACGGCCATCAAGTTGGACGCCACCCGGTCGTCCGACCCCGATGCAGACAAACTGGCCTTCCATTGGTGGCAACAACCCGAGATAGGAACGACAAGAGCCATCATCGATTATGCCGACCGACCAGTCGCCAACATCCGCATTCCCGAAGACGCCACTGGGCAAATCCACATCATCTGCGAAGTGCACGACGATGGTCCATTCCATCTTGTG
>CACYEC010000501.1 GCA_902773225.1 uncultured Bacteroidales bacterium | reverse complement strand
CGCCCAAGTTGATGTTGTCGGCCATGACTGCATTGAGTTTCGTCTGTCCTCCGTTGACCAAGTCGCAGAACTTTACCCAGTCTTTGGCCGTGCGAAGGATGAAACGTCCATCACTCGTGTAATCAGTGTCTTTTTCATAGTCCACGGAGCTCAGGGCAAGCACCGCTTTTTCGCCAGAATTAACCCATTGGCTACCGAGTGCCCTGACAAGTTGATTCACCGTCATCGAATTGGCATCACGTGCACCATTATGATATCCGAAATATATAGTGTAAAATACATTGGACCACCTATCAGCCCCTTGAAGCCTGGTGTAGAAAACGTTATTGTTTCGATCGAGAACATCCAGAGTCTTAGGGTCGAACAAACAACGCTCAGCAATGACATCTCCATTTCTTATATATCCGAAGAAACCACTCCATGTAGAGGATTCCTTGCCGATGAATTCACCATCGAAGAGACAGTCGGAAATCAAAATGGTCACACGTGCATCATTTTCCACCTTACCGACCATACCACCATGGTTGACAGCACCTTTTAAAGTGGAGATGATGCTAACCGACGAGCGACAATTATTAAGGGTGAGAAGCTGGTCATAATCCCTTTCGCTATCCTCCACAGCACAGCCAACGATACCACCTGCGTACTTCGCATTGGTCGTAATACTGCCCGCTGTGTGCAGGTTCTTCACCGTCGCGTATTTTCCCACATTGGCAAAAGGCGCTATCGGATGGTTTTCTATGCTGGGATCTGCGACATTCTTACTGATATCAAACACGTACTTGAAAGTCAGGGTGTGTCCGTTACCGTTGAAAACTCCGCGGTAAGGATGCTCTGGTGTTCCCACCATATCCTGCTTGTCGCCGAGATTGACGTCGGCATACATCACCGCATTCAACGACGTCTGTCCTCCTTCGTTGACCAGTTGGGCGAATGTGCACCAGTCTTCACGACTACGGATAATGAAATTGCCATCAATGTCGTATGGTTTCATCGGGGTGTTCTTAACCTCCCACGATACCGTTACGTTGTGCTTGTCGTTGATTCCCCAGTCGTCGTCTTTAGTCACTTTGGCGTTTTGGAAATAAGGCAGGAAATACTGCTCGTGGAGGTGAGTCTTGACCGCACCCACGGTATAGCTCCAGCCCCACAGGGCTGTGCTCGCGCGACGGATGCGGTAGTAGATGGAGTCGGTCTGGTAGGCCGAGAAGAGCATCTCATCTTCGTATGAATACTGAGTGGTATCATTGTCGTAAGTGACCTGGCCGATGTTCTGCCATTTGCTCTCATTGACATCTGGACCAATACAACGCTGGATCTCCCACAAGTCGCTATACATGATGTCCTTGTATTGGGGATGATCCACATCCCAGGTCAGCAAGGCTGTACCATTATCACGCAAAGCCACCTTGAAATGCTTGGCTGTGTGCAAGATGGGGATATCTATCGCATCGGATTTAGACGTGCGGAGTTTCTTTTCCGTATCGAGATAATCCACTTCAATGCGACACTGACGAACAATCTTATCGAAAGGAAGATAGACGAAACCACTCGACACAGTGTCAAGAGTCATCGTCTGATTATTACCTTTCTCGTCTTGATACTTCATGGTCACCTTCTTGACCTTGCCCGTGGCGATCATCCAGGGAACCATGATGTTACCTGCATTGGCCTTCTCGTAGGCAAGCATAGGAGTCATCAGGTCTGGGAAAACCAGAGGATCCAATTCACTGATCTGAAACTCCTGAGAGGCAATTCCATCCACGTTTCCTTCGTAACGGGCATTACCATCACGCCTGATACTGAAAGTAACCTTGACCTTCTTGCCACGGTACTCAAGCGGAATAAACCACTTGACATTCACATCAAAATACTCTTGACTCGTGTTGGGACGGTAGATGGAAATCGTCCTCTCGCTCTTTTCAACCACCTCGTCACCATAGTCGATGCCACGGACAATCTGAACTTTACCATCCACACCTGTGGAGAACGTCGCCCTGTTGTACTTGTGATCGTTGTCGATGTCGCTCTCGGCTTTGTAATGGAGCAAGGTCTTCTTAACTCCATCAACCTCGACATAGACATAACCGTCTTTCACCCAACAGTCTGCGCCATCACAGTCGTAAAGCGCAAGTTTCAAGTTAATAATCTCGGGCGGATTGTACAAAACTGAGTAGTTCCATGTGTTATCCACGTGAGTCGCCTTCATCGAGGAAGG
>CACYEC010000500.1 GCA_902773225.1 uncultured Bacteroidales bacterium | reverse complement strand
TATAACGAACTCGAGAACTATCACGAAGTTGGAAAGGTTCATACCCTTGGATGGAATCAGAATAGTCGAAACGCTCGTTACGAATACGGCGTATCTCTTCTGCTTCGAGAAGTGGAGAATAATGATTGTAAGGGGCTTTGAGTATTCTGAACAACAAGTCATTTGAACTGTTGACGACCTTGTCAGTAGAAGCAAGTTTCATAGCCGAAATAGTTTGTACAGACATGGCCATGGTATGCATAAGATGTTTAAGAACATCCTCAAACTGCTCGGTGTCGCTTGAAAGAGAATCTTTGAGTTTGTTCAACTGGCAAAAATCATCAATTTCGCCATCATACCTCTTGTCATCAAAGACTTTGACAACAGGATGACCACCGACATCATCGGTCGAGAATTCGTTCAAGAATCTCAGGTACTCACTTTTATCCGCCACCAAAGGTAAATCCACGGATTTCACCTCTGTATCATTCATGCAGTATGAAATTGTACGGAGAGACCTGTCGAGTTTTCCAACATAATCACTTTGGTTTACTTCTTGTATTGAAAGAGAGTAATCATCAGTTTCAATGCTTTCCGTTTCATTAGAAGTTTCTACGATTGGGGCTTCCGTTGTAAGTTTCTCCATCTGTGACATTGTCTCGACAAGTAAATCGTTTTGACGAGACATCTGCAAACTCACTCTTGAAATGGGGACATTTCCTGTGAAATCGACTACAAAGCATTTATCCTCGTATGCCACTTGCTGAGCGACGGGAACATAAGCGACACCCAATTTTGTCACTTTGTAATCCCTGAAGATTTTATTATACTCCGTCTTCTTCTCAGCAATTTTAGCGTCAATTGCAGCAAGTTGCTTATCATACTCATTGTTGCGAATCCAATACATGAAGAATGCAACAATTGTCAAAAACCACTTCCAAGTATCACTTTTTTTAAGTTCAACTTGAGCACGATCGTTCTCTAACTCTTGGATTTGCTTTTCAATAGCTTCCTCCTGACGAACAATGCGTTCTGCCGCTTGTTCATAAAAATCAAATAATACTCGAGCTTGATCTTGATAGATATTGCTCGAATCACTGAAAATCTTTCCTGTTGCAGACATAGGTTGTTAGGTTTTTTAGTTATTAATACTTTTTTCTTCTTGCAAGTATTCTTTCAAGATGGTCAATCTTTTCTGAAATCTTATCTTTGTTCAGCGTTGAATTTCTCATGAGAACCTTCAAGTCTTCGATAGATTGCACAAACATATAGTCAAAGTTCTTCGCCTCTGCATTTAGTGACGGAGTAATATATCGGATGGACTCTTGAATAGCCCGAAGCCTTCCTACTGCAGACTCCTCCATTTGTTGGGATGCAGAAACGTCATCCATAAAATCATCCATAACGTACCGCAATGTTTTTTTCCCTTCAACAGTTTTTTGTTCCTTTTCATAAATGCGTTGCACCTTTTCGCCTGAATGTAGTGTAGCAATGCATCCTAACAGGAAAAGGAACACAATCACAAACTGCCCCATCAACTGATACTTAAAAGGAATATCACAAACTATTCCAAAAAAAATCAATCCTATAGACAGTAAACTGCACAAATTTAATGTTGTCAGTCGAATACCCAGCATTCCAACCTCCTTATGAGCAGGATTGTTTAATTTGACAACTGGGAAGAAAAAGAAAACAACAAATATTGTGAAGATAAGACAAGATACAATGATATCGAGTATCTGTACTTTAAGTTCAAGAGACTCTCCAAAAATGATGAAGCCTCCAATAATCAGGGCACATCCTAAAAGGATTGCGAATAATGAAAAGATATCTTTTGCGCTCATAGTATAAATGGTTTAGTAGTTACATTTTCTGACCGCATTTAGGACAAAATCTTGATGTAGGGGGAACAGACGCACCGCATCTGGGGCAGCAATTACCAGTGGGGGAGACATTTTGCTGTGATCCGCATTGCGGGCAGAATGCTGCACCAGGTGTAAGGGGAGCTCCGCAAGAACGGCATGTGGTCATCATGCCACCAGCTTGAAGAGAAGTTCCACAACTAACACATCGTCTTGCGTTCTTGGGATTATCAGAACCACATTTGGGGCAAGGATTATACTCACTTCCACAATGAGGGCAAAAACGTTCAGTTGTCAGATGTTTCTTTGAACAATTCGCGCAATATATCTCTTTAACTCCCATTTGGACATTATTCTGTTGCATGCCTCCTTGTTGCATACCCATATTACCTTGAGGGCCAAAAGTGGGCTGATTATTGTGAGTTTGCATCAAGCCGGAAGACATTCCTCCTCCCATTCCTCCGCCCCCCATCATATTTATGGCCATAATACCAGCCAACAAACCATTACCTCCAGAAGCGTTTCCCATCTGTCCAACAGCATTATTAGCCACCCCGAACATCTGTTCCTGCTGCCAGGAATGACCTGTAATAGACATGGAAGCTTGGCTTGCCAAGGCTTCAGATATCTTCTTGCCTTCTGCAGTGCTTCTGTCAATTGAAATGTCGTTTACATAGAATTTGTTCATTGTCAGTCCATATTCTTGCCAGAAAGGAAGAAGAGTAGACTTGATATATTCAGACAATGCATCTAAATGAGCAGAAACACTTTTAAAGCCAACTCTTTGGTTGGTCATAAATTGGATGATAGCACTCTTGGATTTAGAAGAGAACTCACCATAAGCTTGAGACAACATGTCAGACTCAGTGAAAACATCCTTCGTTCCTACCATTTTTATGAGAAATTTCTCGGAATCTGTTACATTAAGTCCATATTGCCCAGAAGCTTGTAGGGGTAGCATTGTTTGATAATCAGGGTCATGGACTGCCATGCTTTTTACACTCCAACTTAAATTGGCGGGATACAATTTGTTAACAATCCAAACTTCAGCTGTAAACGGATTTTTTCCACCAAAAGGGATTCCGAAAAGGTTTCTGAGTAATGGTAGATTCTCGGTATCAAGAGTATGCTTGCCCGGGCCGAATTTTCCCATGAGCTGTCCTTTGCTAAAAAGGAGGGCTTCTTGGGATTCATAAACAATCAGCTGAGTGTATGTGCTCAGGTTAGTTTGAGGATAGCGATACGAAAAAACAAATTCATTGCTTTTCGGTTTCCAACTTGCGCAATCAATTAGTGCCATAACAGTATCAATGCCTATAGTACCCAGATTCGGCTTTTAAAGTTAGATTAGAAAATGAATAAAAAGCGTGGGGACTACCTTATTGCTTGTTCCATCGAACAAAGTTGTCTAGTCGTTTGAACTTGAGACAAGTAGCGGAATTTCTTTGTCGGGACAAAACACTGAACGCTTTTTGGATTATAGCTTCTTCATCCACCTAGTTATTATCACTAATCGGTTAACGTCTATATTCTCGGTGGAAAGAGAAGGGATGACACTTGTAGAAGAGATTATTCCCTAACAGACAATGACATCTTTTAAATACAAAAGTACAACCATTTTTATTATTCACAAAAAAAAGAGATAGAAAAAACTCACTAAATGAAAAAATGCATCAAAACCAAATGTTTTTTGTACTCCAAGTTTTTTAATTCATGAACATTATACCCAAAAGCAATGAGGTTTTTCGCCATGCTAGTATGGTTTCAGTTGACTTCAACATAAAAAACATGATAGGATGATAATGACTTAAAGGCTTTTTTGGATAGTTCATGATTTATTTTTATCTTTCCTCTATAAACAGGAAACAAATTTCCCCGCCCAAGTAACTGAAACCGCGTGTTCTGTTCATACATGCACACTCTTCC
>CACYEC010000499.1 GCA_902773225.1 uncultured Bacteroidales bacterium | reverse complement strand
GGAACAGAAAAAACGAGATATTTTCGCATTCGGAAAATAATAAAACGAAAAAATGCGGAGGTCTCGTTTTTTTTTCGTAATATTGCAGATGATTCTATAGCCTTGAATGCCTCAGAAAGCGTCATATTCAGGTTCTCGTCGTTCTCACAGTTTTTGCTTTCCGAACTATACACCGAACTGGATTGTTGATTACTTCTTCAGAATCTTCCAAGAACCTGATTAGTTGCTGCCTATCAACGCCCGTTCTATCTGGGCCCAAAAACCGCATCATTGTGCCAAAATTCAATGCTGACTGTGTCTCATCATGGCATAGAAACAAGAAAGAGGGCCGAAATGTTACATTTGTATCATCAAATGGGCAAATAGTTCATCGTTTTTTGAGTCAAAACTCATATCTTTGTAGCGTATTTTTTACTTACCTATTTCACTCATTGCTATAAAACAACTTAACTATTATGTTTATCAAATCAATGAAACATTTATTTACAGCGTCATTATTGCTGATACTATCCCTCGTTGCGTTTGCGCAGACTGAGCAACGACAAATTACAGTGACGGAGAACATCGCTTATAGGACAGATGTAGGACCGAACACCTTACTCGATGTGGCTCAGCCCTTGTTTGGCCCACAGAAAGAACGTCCAGCCATACTCATCATCCATGGTGGGGGATGGAGCGCTGGCTCGAAGAACGACATGGTCTATCGCACGCTGATGGTTGACTATGCTATGAAAGGATATGTGGTTTGCAACATGAACTATCGACTGACTCAGGAGGCCGAACCACCTGCTTGCTTCGAGGATGTTCGATGCGCTATCCGCTGGATGAAAGCCAATGCGCAGAAATTGGGCATTGACCCCAAACGTATCGGTACCTTTGGTCATTCTGCCGGAGGACACCTCTCTTTGATGGCTGGTGTGGCATCTGAGAGCAAGGCGTTCAATGATGCCGATGACCCATGGCGTGAGTATGACTGTTCGGTTGCCTGTGCCGTAGGGGGGGCTCCTCCTACCGAACTCGGACGTCCGGGAATCCCATGGGGCGACCGCAAGGATTTCTGGCCAATAGGCTACATCGGTAAGAGCAACACACCTTTCCTGGTCCTGCAAGGCGCCGAGGATCCTGTGGTGAGACCGAATCTGACCGAGGATTGGGTGACAAAGATGCAACGTGCTGGTTCATCGGTCGATTACGTCAAAGTTCATGGGCAGCATGGAGTGGCCTTTGACCAGCAGTTGGAATTTACCCGTCCTGCTATGGACGCTTTCTTTGCTCGTTACTTGCGACACGATGATCCAACGGTCTCTTTCGAACAACTGAAAGTTCCTGACTTCGGAGGCAGTGGCCCGCACAAGGCTGTGGCTGTACGCGAGAAGACGTTGACCGACTTTGTGGTCTATCGACCCATGAACATGGAGGCCGCCATGACGGTGGGCGCACCGGGTATGTGGACCACAGGAGAAGTGAAGAAAGAAAAACTGCCTGTTCTGGTTTTCTGCAACGGTGGTTGTATGGACACCAGCATCGGTTACGAGAACATGCTTACCGACATTGCTTCCTACGGGTATGTGGTCGTGGCCATTGGCGAGTTGCAAATGCTGGCACAGCATGAAAAAGACCAGCACACCCCTTCGTTCATGGTGCTGAAGGCACTCGACTGGATTAGCGAACAGGCTGCTAACCCGCAATCACCCTATTATAATAAGATAGATGATGGCCGCATCGCAGCCGCTGGTCACTCTTGCGGTGGAGCACAGGTGTTGGCCAACGCCGCCGACCCAAGGCTGAAGACCTACATCATATTGAACGCTGGAATGGGGAAGATGTCGATGGCCGATGCTGACGCCAAGTCGCTTAAGAATCTTCATGGGCCAATCTTGTACCTTGTCGGAGGAACGACCGACGTGGCATGGCAGAACGCTCAAATGGACTATAAAGCCATTAAGAAAGTGCCCGTGGTCTTGGCCGACAATACCCAAAGTGGGCACGGGGGAACCTACGAGCACCCCAATGGTGGCATCAACTCACTGATGGTGCGCGCTTGGCTCGACTGGCAACTGAAGGACGTTCAGGACCATGAGAAACTCTTTATCAGCGGTGATCTCACAGGATACCCTGGATTCACCATCATGCAGAAGAATTTCAAGCAGACCCCAAAGACTCAAGCCAGTGTGCAGGAACTATGGATCAAGAATGGTAACCGTCGTATCTTTGGTGAACTGTTCACGCCTCAGAATGTCAAGAAGAAATGCCCGGTGGCCATCATCGCGCATGGCTTCAATGGCTCACATGAATACGGCCGTAACTATTATGACGTGATGAACCGTTTAGGATACCAGTGCTATACCTTCGACTTCCCATGCGGGTCAGTACGAAGCCGTTCTGACAACAACACCCTCAACATGTCTGTTCTTGACGAAGTGAGTGACCTGCGTGCCATTGTCAATCATTTCCGGAGCAAGGGGCATAAACATATCGTGCTCATTGGCGAGAGCCAGGGGGGACTTGTCTCGGCACTAACCGCCGCTGAACTGAAGGACAAGGTTGCACAGCTCGTTCTGGTCTATCCTGCCTTGTGCATCCCCGACAACTGGCGACAGCGTTATCCAAGGGTAGAGGATATCCAGGATGTCACCGAACTGTGGGGCGTGAAGATGGGGCGCCGTTTCTTCGAGGAAATTCACGACATGAAACCTCTTGACGTCATTGGAAAGTACCGGGGACCTGTCCTTATCGTACAGGGCGACGCTGACCGTGTAGTGTCGATGGAAGACTCACGTCGTGCACAGAAACTCTACCGTACTGGCACCAATCTGCATATCATCCCAGGTGCGGGACACGGTTTCAAACCTAATGAATTTCAGCAGGAAGTGAAACAACTGGAGACGTTCCTAATCAAAGCAAAGTAGGTAACTTCTGAAAATCGCGGAGGGAAGTATTCGTCGGAATAGATGGTGTAGGCTTCCCTCGGCGAAGCCTGAAAACAGGATATCAAAATGTTTTAAAATGTTTCATTTTGTCATACCCATGAAACATTTTTGTATATAACAGTGCATAAATATCCATCAAACACCCCAAAAACCACCCGAAATATGCAGAAAATCCTCAATTCTGCATAAATTTCCCTCGTTTTAACATTTGTTATGAAACATTTTTCCATAGTCACCACCAATCATTCTGGTGTAAGCGTGTCCGCTTTTACGCCTTGACAGAAATTCAAATAGTCCATACCTTTGCATCGTCAATCAAAATTTTATGCAAATATGGAAATGCAACAATCATCCGATGCCCGTTATGAAAAGATCTGGCATCTTTATCTATCAGAGTTAGAGCTCCAGCCTGACCTCCGTCTCACCTCCTACCTC
>CACYEC010000498.1 GCA_902773225.1 uncultured Bacteroidales bacterium | reverse complement strand
GACGGTGTAGTAGTTTGCTTTGAAACTGGAATGGTCATACTTACATCCAGCTATTGATGCCACAGCACCAACGCCAACCACTGGCGATACATGGTAGAAATACTCGATACCTATAGGCCCCCAGAAGCCCGATTGGTCATCGCTGCTGAAGCTGAAAGCACCTGCATAGGTTGATACGATATCGGAAGCGGAACCGAAACCATAGTAGACGCCAATCTCGTTCTTTGGCTCATAGCTTTGTGCCTTCAGGCTCAATGTGGCCATCATGGCGGCCACAATCATCAAAATAATCTTTCTCATTTCAAATTGCTGTTTTTATTATAGATTGCTATTTATTATAGATTGCTAATGATATTCATTGATGGTTTCCACCCTTGTGGATCGTTTCTGCGGAAAAACGCCGCAAAATTAACTCATTTTTCTTTAATAACAATGTGTTCTGTAGAAAAACCAGTGTTTAACCATTAATTTTCTTTCGGTCAAAAGCAAAGATATGACCTTTTTCACTCGCAGACTTTCACGTGAACATGAATTGTAGGTAAGGAACGGTTTATCTCCCTCTAAACTACATCTTCATCATGATTTGTGACAACCTTTTGAAAAAAAACGAGGTGATTGTTGAATAGTTGCTACTAATAGTTTACCTTTGCAAAAGATTATTCACAAGAAAAAGTATTACAATATGTCTATAACAACATTCGTGATCATTGCGGCCGTCGTCCTTATCATCGTCTTTATATACGGCGTGTCACAGCAACGGACACTTGTCAAGTACGACGAGATGGTCAACAACAGCATGAGCAATATTAGTGTGCAACTCAAAAGCCGTTGGGACGCTGTGCTTGCACTGGTGAAGATGACCAAGGGATACAGCGACTATGAGCATCAGGCCATGATGGATATCATCAGTCAAAGACGTATCGCCGTAGTGAAGAATCCCGAGCAGGTGGCTGACCAAGAGGAGGCCATAGGACAGGTACTGACCCGCTTCTTCGCTGTCAGCGAACGTTATCCTGAATTGAAGGCCGCCAACCTCTATTCCGACACCATGAAGCAGATGGTGGCCTTCGAGGAGAAGGTGCGCATCAGCCGCATGGTCTATAACGACACTGTCACCAAACTCAACAACGTGGTTCGTCAGTTCCCTTCCAACCTGATAGCGGGTATGTTGGGTTATGGATTACGCAGCTACATTGAACATGACCCTGTGAAGATGAATTACCCTGACATAGGTAGCGTACTTAATAAATAAGTAATCACTTCTTTAATGTCTTTTGCCTATGCTTGTATTGGGTATTGCCCTCCTGCCTGTTCTCCTGTTGTTGCTATATATCTATAGAAAAGACAATGCGAGTCCTGAGCCGCCGTTACAACTTGCCAAGGCTTTCTTCTATGGCGTGGTGTCCATCTTTGTGAGCCTCTTTTTTACATCAACACTCTTCTCGCTTCCCTTCTTCGACTTCAAAGAGTCAAACACTGTCTTCGGACAGTTCGCTGAGGCTTTCTTTGGGGCTGCTTTGCCTGAGGAATCAGCCAAATTGCTGATGCTTTGGCTGTTGTTGCGAAAGAACAAGTACTACGACGAGTATTTCGACGGCATCGTTTATGCCACTTTTGTCGGACTCGGATTCGCTGCATTTGAGAATGTGATGTATGTCGCACAAGCAGGAGGCGATTGGATTTCGGTCGGTTTCTCCAGAGCACTGTTCTCTATCCCAGGTCATTTTTCATTCGCTGTAGCAATGGGCTATTTCTATTCACTTGTGCATTTCGGACAGAAATCCAATAGTCTGATGCAAGCCTGTGTGCTCCTTGTTCCTGTCATTGCTCACTGGATTTACGATGGTTTGCTTTTCGCCCAAGGAGTGGTGGCAGAGATGGTTGGTTTGGTTTTCATCCTCTGTTTCCTCGTCTTTGTTGTCATCATGTACCGGCGCACCATCAAATTAGTGGCTAAACTCAGGGATTTCGACAACCCGCCGCCATTGCCTCAGTCTCCCCAGATGCCACCACCTCCACCACCCACTAATAGGGTGTAGTTCAAAGGAAGTTAAAAATGGGGAGTGAAAAAGAGAAGTAAAAAAAGTAATTTCAATTTTCAACAATTCAATGTCAAAGAAAAAGAATAAGAAAAAACTACAGAGTCAAAATCAGCAAGCACTTTCTCCTGACAAATATATCAAGCAGAGAGCAAGGACTCTAAAGATGGGTAAATGTTATATCGACGACACTATCACTACTGTTGGTGAAGGTTTTGTCGTGGTTACACGTCAACGAGGTGACAACTATTGTGTGGCGACGTATTTGGTGGACATTTACTGCTTGGGGGTGAAGGGCTCTTTTTTCAATGTCAATATGAATGAGGAGGATCTTGAGGAGATACTGTCTCGTTTCGATGCCAGAGAATGCTCATACGAAGTGGCTCATAATTGGATTTATGGTGCTATCGCTTTTGCCGAAGAAGCGGGAATCAAACCCCATAAGTCGTTCAATCTCACACAGTACATGCTGGAGGAAGACAGTGAAGACGTGCCATTGATTGAATATGAATTCGGAAAAGACGGAAGACATCTGCTTATGGGAAGCCGTCAGGAAGTACGTCTTTATTTGCCTTTGCTCGAACGTACACTCGGAAAGGGTAATTTTGATTACATCATGGGACCATCTCTGGATGATGATGACTACCTGGATGATGATGACTACCTTGATGATGATGACTACCTTGATGATGACGATGAAGACAAAGGCTTCTTTCTTGACAGTTACGGACCAGACGTGGAATACACATATCAACATCCCGAGTACCCAAAGACAATCAATCTCCACAATTCATGGTTGCATGAGGAATTGCAAAAGCCAGAGAATGCTGCCAATTTGCCAAAGGTATTGATTGACAAGATTTTGTCATTGCCTCACGATGATTTGCGTCAAGATTTGGAACAAATCATATTATACCACATAGGACTTACTTGTGAGGAAATCCCCGATGATTATGATAATGGGGAATACAATGGAGCATTAACTAATGCGGTCATGTTGATTGCTGAAGTTGGAAATCAGACATCAAGTCTTGATGCTGTGCTCGAGACGATGCGACAGTCGCACGATTTCTTAGATTATCATTATTGTGATAGTGCTGTAGATCTGCTTGTCCCGGCACTGTATAAACTTGGTCAAGGGCAATTAGGGCGTTTGATGTCATTTGTCAAAGAGGAGGGCATCAATTCGGAGGCTAAAAGCTATGTATTCCCTATGGTTGTACAAATCGCCCTCCGTCAGCCAGAACGAAGAGGGGAAGTGATAGAATGGTTCAGACAGGTTCTTCTTTTCGCTATCGATCATATTGCTGAGACAAAAGCCTTCGACAGCGAATTGGCAGGATTATTGGTCTGCGACATCGTGGATTTGCGTGGACAAGAACTACAAGCGGAATTGAAAGCGTTGTTCGACACCAATCTTGTGAATCTTGGATGTTGTGGAAGTTACGAAAGTGTCGTCAACGACATGCAAGATCCGGTATCTTTTGATAGCGTTTATCCAATGACTCTCGATATCTATGAGCGCTACGATGAGATGCGTCGTACTTTCGTAGACAATTAGGCAAGAAGAATCTTGTCGAATTGTAACTATTCCGTGTAATACTCAATCATCTTGATGAGTGCGCGTGTGCAGACGGGGCAGAACTCCTCTACTTCGTTGATTTTCATTCGGCATTCCATAGCAGGACGATATACACCCTTCGACTGATAACCGCCACCCTCGTAAGCACCGACAGTGTTGACGAGGGCGCGTTGTTTCTTCTCGTCTAATTGAAGGAAAGAAAGCGTGTTGCGGGCGTCATAGTCCCCGTAGGTGATGGGAGG
The DNA here is from genome assembly GCA_902773225.1 of uncultured Bacteroidales bacterium. GTDB lineage: Bacteria > Bacteroidota > Bacteroidia > Bacteroidales > Bacteroidaceae > RUG11857. The sequence continues at coordinate 2,191 of CACYEC010000498.1, read as the reverse complement.
GGTAGGAACGGTGGTCTTCTTACCCACCATATCTGCCCATTTGCTGTTGAAATCCACCAAGGTGGTCAGGTTGGGTTCCCAAGGTTCAGTGTCGGCGGGATACATCGAGGAGTATTGGTCGTCATAGAAATACTCGTCGCCTAGTCCGCCGAAAGAATGCCCGAACTCATGCACCAGCACTTGCCGTGCGGTGGGATGGTCGCTGGTTGTCACATTGATGGAGTTGTAGATACCGCCACCACCATAGAGCCAGGTGTTGGCAAGGACGATGATATGTTCGAATGGCACACCTGACAGTTGGTCGTAGATGTCCTGCATGTTGGTGGTCATCAGGTAGCGGTCACTGTAGAATGTGTCGTAGTGGGCCGATGCCACTGTCTTTTTCCAATTGTCTTTTCGAGGAACACTCACACCGCTCTCGGCGCTCTCCGCTGCCACGGCGATGATGTTGAACTTGTCGGCCATGCTCTTGAATGGTTCATGACCTAAAAGGAAACCGCATGCACGTTGTGCGTCGTCGTGGAATTTCTGGGCGTCGTTGGCTGAATAACCTTCAGCGAGAATGGCGATGTCGATGCAGTTTTGTGGCTCGCCGCCCTTATGCAGATATTCCCATTTCACGGAAGAACTTTTCTCGCGAATAAGTATGTCTGTAGGCGAGATGAGGTGGGGCAGCATCGATGCCACTTTTCCGTGAATGTCAATAAGACTAACAGTCACCTCCACCGTTTGCTTGGGATAAGGTACTTGGAAGCAGTTCTCGAATGCTCTCTTCACCTTTGTCGCCTCCTCCGTTGATTGCCACTCTTGGAACAGAGAAGAGAAAGAATTGGAGTATATCACTTGTCCGTTCTTTGGGTCGCGAACCGTAATTTGTCCGTTGCCTTTGAGCAGAGGTTGACTGAGGTTGTGACGTCGGCCTGCCCACTGACTTGTGGAGGAAGCCTCCTGGAAGAAAATCTCTTGACTGGCACTGTCGCCTGCGAAGATATAGTCGAGACGAAGGGTCTTGTCCTCGAAATAGTCGTCGAATTGTTGTGCAAAGATGCTGACTGCCCCCCATAACAGGGCAGCCAGGAACAATGTGGTCTTTTTCATCGTTTGTCGTTCGTTATCGTCTTTTTATTTGATGATTTTCTTTCCGTTGCGAATAAAGATACCTTTGGTGGGTTGAAGCACCCTACGGCCCTGGAGGTCATACACAGGAGCGTTGTCGTCGTCAGCTTTGACTGTATTGATGGCGTCCACTGACTCGTCTTTCACGATGCGAATCTTGCCATCCTTCAGCAATGTGGAGGTGTCCCATTTTTGTGTGGGAGATGGACGTTCTGGCTCTATGGTGGTGAACCCGCTGCCAGCAGTTGAACCGATATTAGAGAAGAGCTTCAACTCGGTGTCGTCGGGAATCTCTTGTGCTTGGTTGATGTTGAGGCGTAGGGTGGCATTGTTGAGCGTCATCTTGCCACTGACGCTGATACGGTTGCAACGAGTGGAACTGCCGTTGCTGTAAAGCGGGAATTCCACCGCACCGTTGCTGACGGTGAGGTTGCTTGTCAGTTTAAGCGTATTGGTGGACAAGATGGTGGAGTCGCCGGCAAGGATGGTGCCGCCGTTTTGGATGGTAACTGCAGAGTTGATGGTGCCTGTGCCAGACAAGGTGGCTCCGTCCTTCACAAAGTAGTTACCACCACCTGTATGGCTGCCATTGACAATCAATTTGCCGCCTTCCACGGTTGTTGTGCCTTTGTAGATGTTCGCACCTGTCAGTCGCCAGTAGCCACTGCCTTCCTTCACGATAGTAACGGTACCAGTGTGTCCTGTGTTGCTGGCACAGTTGTCTATCACGCCTTTGAAGGTCTCGTTGGTGTTGGCTCCACCCACGCGCCAGGTCATCTTGAATCCGTCGGTGCTCTTGCTTGAACCGCTGAGGTAGGTGCCGGCATCACCGCGAAGGCCACCGATATGGAGGTCGCCGTTGGTGTTCCAATAAATCATGTGCAGGTCTTTACCCTTGAGGCAGACCACACCATTGGGAATACCGTCGTTCTGCAGTACCAACTGGTTGCTGGAACCCACACCGTTGGCAATCAGTGTGCCGTAGAATTCGCTCATGTCGTTCTGCCAGTACTCGCGAACCCAACTGATGCGGAAGTCGATGGTGCCTGAACCTGTCAGTTTGCTCTTGATGTAG
>CACYEC010000497.1 GCA_902773225.1 uncultured Bacteroidales bacterium | reverse complement strand
TTTCCTATCCGAATGCAAAGATTGCATAAAAGAATGAAAACTATCGTTTATTTATCTTTTGTTAATTGATTTTTAAGGTTTTTTCGTTTTCCTTTAGAACTCTTGTCCGAGAACGAAGTGGAATTGGCTGCCGCTGTAACTTGTGGAACCAAATACCTTGTCGAAACCGTAAGCCCAGTCGATACCCATCATACCGACCATCGGCAGGAAGATTCTGACACCCACACCGGCAGAACGTTTCACATCGAAAGGATTGAACTTCTTGATGTCGCTCCAGGCGTTACCTGCTTCCACGAATGCCAGTGCATAGATGTTGGTGGTGTTCTGCAACATCAATGGATAGCGCAATTCGGCAGCCATGCGTGTGTAGGCGTATCCGTTGGAGTAAGGGGTAAGCGAACCATTGTCGTAACCTCTCAGACCGATGGTCTCGGAATAATAACTTGAGGAATAGCCGGACATACCGTCACCACCCATGTAGAAAGTCTCGAAAGGTGATTTCTTGTTCCTGTTGTAGTGTCCGAGGAAACCAGCGTCGAAACGGGTCATCAGCACGAAACATTTTGGTTTTCCTCCAAGTGGTGTGAAGAACTTCGAGTTGAATTTCCATTTATGGTATTCTATCCAGCGGTATTTCTTCTGCAGGTCACGTTCGTAGTTGGCCTCAGCATTGCTCTTGGCGAGGTTGGCATAGTCAATGCCATCGAAAGAAGAGTAAGGTGGTGTGGCACTGACGGAGAAAGACACCTGAGAACCTCGACGTGGGAAAATTTGGTTGTCGATGGATAATCTCGAGAGCGTCAGGGTCAGGTTGATGTTGTTGCAGTTACCGTTTGAAATGAGGAAATACTGCCAGTCCTTGAGCATATAGCGCTGGAATCCCAACTGCGCACTGAGTTGGAAGTTGTTGTCGGGCCAGTTCAGACGCTTTCCCCATCCTAAAGCCACTCCGAAGAGTTGGATGGACTTGTCGGGGTCGTAGTACGAACTGTAGTTGTTATAGTAGCCGTTGTAGTTGCCCACACCATAGAGCATGCTATAGTAGTTGTTGTAGTAACTGGAGTTATAATAACTCGAGTTGATGTCGGTCTGCTTGGAGTAGAAGGCAGAGACGGAGAGAGAGGTGGGTCGTTTGCCACCGAACCATGGATCGTAGAACGAGATGCTGTACGACTGGTAATAACTACCATTGGTGCTACCGCTCAACTCCAGTTCCTGTCCATCTCCCTGTGGCAAGATGCCTCGACGGTTGCGGTTTTTGCCAAAGAGGTTTCGCATGGAGAAGTTGGTGAATTTCAGACCGATTCGGCCTATCACACCCGTTTGACCCCAACCGAGTGAGAACTCCACTTGGTCATTGGGTTTCGACACCAGCCCAATCTCCAAATCCACGGTACCGTTCACATCGTCGGCCACAGGTTTCATGTCGATGTGTTCAGGGTCGAAGTGACCCATCTGGGCGATTTCTTGGTAGGACATCTTGAAAGCGTCCATGTTGAACAGGTCGCCAGGCTTGAGTTTCAGTTCACGTCGAATCACGTCCTCATACACACGGTCGTTGCCGAAAATCTTCACCCTGTTGATGCTGGCCTGCCTTCCTTCAACGATACGGATTTCAAGGTCGATGGAGTCGCCATCGACATTCACCTCCACGGGTTCCACATGATTGAACACATAACCGTCGTTGAAGTAGTAATTGGCCACAGCGTCATCGTCCTCGTTGAGACGTTTCGAGATATGGGTTTGGTTATAGACATCGCCACGTTTCATATTGAGTACCCTGTCAAGCCCCTCAGTGGTGAAGATGGTGTTGCCCACCCACTTGATGTCCCTCACATAGTATTTGTCACCTTCCTCGATGTTGAGATAGACATCCACGAGGTTGTTGCCCAAATCGACCACGCTGTCGCTGATGATGACAGCATCTCGGTAACCCAGTTCATTGTACTTCTTGATGACGTTTTCCTTGTCCTCCTTGAATTTGTTCATGACAAATTTCTTGGAATGGAAGAAACTCGACAATTTACCCTTTCTGTGGGTTTTCTTCAAGAGTCCGTTCCTGAAAAGGCTACCTGTGAAGCGTTTGGTGGGTATGTTGTCGTTACCGGTGATGTAGATTTCATTCACCTTCACTTTCTCGTTCTTGTTGATGTTGACATCCACGATGATATGGTTGGGCTGTGCAGGGTCATCACGTTGAACAATCTCTACTTCAGCATTTTTGAAGCCTTTCTCGTCGAAATATTTCTTGGTGATGGTCTTGGCCTTGTTAATCATGTTCGGTGTGATTTGGTTGCCCTTGAGGATGCCATTCTTCTCCAAGAGGTCGTCTTTCTCGTTCTTCTTCACACCGTTGATGTTGACTTCCGATACTCTCGGACGCATAGACACATGGATGGAGAGGTAGATTTTTCCATCGACGATACTGTCGGCCTCGATTCTCGCGTCGGAGAAGAGCCCGTGTTTCCAGTATCGTTTCACTGCCTCGGTGATTTCATCGCCTGGGACACTGATGGTCTGCCCTTTCGACAAACCCGACAGCCCTACTATCAGGTTGTCTTCGTATCCTTCAGCGCCGTGTATGCTGATATCTCCGATTTCAAGTCGGCGGGTTTGCCCATAGAGGATTGTTGGTTTCTCCTGTTTGTCCTGTGCATGTATTCCCGTAGTGGTAATCAGCATGACCAACAGGCATAACCATAGGTTGCATTTCGTTATTCCAGTCATTTGTTGCTCGCTTTCGTCCTGTTCAATATCATCTATTTGTTGTTCTCCTGCGCTTCCACTTGCGCTTCAGTCTTTCCAAAGCGGCGCTGGCGGCCTTGGTAGTCGCAAATGGCCTTGCAAAGTTCCTCTTCATTGAAGTCAGGCCAATATATATCTGTGAAATAAAGTTCTGTGTAGGCACTCTGTAGGAGCAAGAAGTTGCTCAGTCGCTGTTCCCCTCCTGTACGGATCATCAGTTCGGGTTCTGGCATGAAACGCGTTTCCAGGTGCTGGTCGATGGTGTCCTCGTCGATGTCGCTGGCTTTCATCTCTCCTGCTTCCACTTTCTGCGCGATTTTCCGCACGGCCTGGGCCATTTCCCATCTGGACGAGTAACTCAGTGCCAACACGAGGCAAGTGCCTGTGTTCTTGCTGGTGACATCCACAAGATGATGGATGGCATCCTGCACAATCTGTGGCAAACGCTCTATTTCGCCAATGGTGCGGAAACGTGCGTTGTTCTTCATGAACAGTTCCTCTTCCAGATGTTGTAGCAGGATGGCCATCAAGGCCGACACTTCTTGTTCCGGACGGTTCCAGTTCTCAGTGGAGAAGGTGTAGAGCGTCAGGTAGTCGATGCCCATGGCTGTGGCGGCAGTCATGATGTCGTGCACATTCTGTGCGCCTTCTTGGTGTCCCATGGTTCGTTCCATGCCTCGGGCGTTGGCCCATCGTCCGTTGCCGTCCATAATGATGGCGATATGGTGTGGCAGTCTGTTGTAATCGACTTGTTCCTTGTATGTCATATCCTAATGTCCGTTTTTAGTTGTTGCATTTTCTGTACTTGGGCATGATGTCGTACGAGATGTAGAACATCAGCATGGTGTAGGAGTCCTTGTTCTTGAGAAAAGAACCCTTGATGCCGTATGGATCCACTATGCCGTCGAGTTTGTCGTCGAGACTGAAGTGTACCGACCAATCGACTCCCACATTCACTCTTGGCTTAAGTTTGTACTTCACACCTACCCCGAATGGGATGTTGAGCGTAAAGACACTGCCCTCGGGTTTCACACCCTGGCCGTAGGTCATACCCAGTCCCATGAGGATGTATGGCGAGATTCGTCTGTTGCCTTTATATCCAGCGGAGCCTGTACCGTACCCGAAGAAATTGAGTTCGTACTGGCAACCGAAATCCACCACCGAGGTGTCGAACTTCCAGTTCTTGCCGTCGGGGTATTTGTTGCTTCGCTCTGCGGAGTTGCCTCCTATGCCCGCATACGCAAGGTCGAATTTCAGTGCCATTCGCGAGTTGAGGTTATAGCGGGCGATGAGTCCTCCTGCTGGCTTGAGGTGGCTGAAGGGATTGGAGTAGTTGGCATCGCCCAGATAAGAACTGAGTCCCGCCATGCCACCTATCTCCATCTTGTATTCCAGTTCCTGAGCACTGAGATGAAGTGAGCAAGCCAATAGCGTGAGAACGATGAGAGTCTTTATCCTGCGCATGATTTCCTTTCTCCTTCTGGTTCTTGATGGCCTTTGTCAGTGTGTGGCGATAGGTTTACATGTTGGCACTGAGGCGTCCTCTCCACACTTTGCTACCACTCTGCACAAGCCAGATATTGCCACCGCTCACGCAGATGGATATCGGGTCGTCTGTGCCACGCATGGATACTGGGAGCATAAAGAGAGATTCCACACGTCGCCATGTGATACCATTGTCGTCGGAGCGGTAGAAGTATTGATATCCTCCGTCCGTGTCGGTGCTGAGACCAGTGGCATAGAGGTGGTCGTTGAAGTGGAACATCTGCATTCCCTCCATTTTGGGCAATGCCCATTTGTTGTCTGACGAGATGCCGATGTAGTTCCATTGCTGGTCCACGTCATTGTCTTCAGCCGACAACTTGTACCATACACTGGCACAATTGTCAAGTTCTGGTGTCAGACCTGCCATCACCACCACGTCGATGTTGCTGTTGGTCTTCGATTTGTAGCATACAGTCGAGATGTTGGTCTGTGGTAACACATTGATGCTATTTGTGCCGAACGGAGTCCAGTTCTCCATATCCTCAGAACCCACGATTTGGTCACCGTCGCTGGCGTAGAGGCGATAGGAATCAGCGCCCAACAGTTGCTTGAAGTTCTGTTCGCTTGCTTTGGTCCAGGTCTGTCCTCGATCCGCCGTTGTGGAGCGGTAGATAAGGCCATTGCTGTCAATGGCGTATAAATCGCCTTTGAACACCACGACCGAGGTGTAGTCGATTGTGCCTTCCGCACCAGTCAAAGCCACGGGTTGCGTCCACGACACTCCTTCAGAGAGGAAGGAGGTGGAGCAAACCGTAGGTTCTCCGTCGTTTTCAGCGAAGACATAGAGGTTGTTGTTGGCCACTACGCTGTGGCTCTTGCCCTTGAGGGTGATATCCGCGCTGTTGAGCCTCACCCAAATCAGCGAGTCGGCATCAGTAGCACTTTTGTTCACCTTGACGGTGTAGGTCTTGCGGTTCACACCGTCGTAAGCCATGACTATGAATTCCACAGGCTTTGTGAAGTCGATGGAGTCCTTGCCACTGTTGAGATAGCGGTATAGCGAGTCTGAGGGATTCTTATAGATGACTGTACCATCGGCTGAAACAGAGGGAACCAGACGCGTGATGTTGGCCCATGACACTAAGGAATCCACATTGCTGATGACATTGTTCACCTGGTCGATATTGAAAAACACATTCTTCCCCGAGATAGTGCGGGAATAGGTGGTGTCAGTGCCGTCTGACCGGGTTACTTTGATACGACTGACGAAATCCCCCACCGTGAAACTGGTGATGGAACATTCAGGAGTGGATACCGTGTCGTTGTCCTTCAAACACGCAGTGAAAGTCAATGTCGCAAAGAGCAATGCCGTGATTGCATATATGCTTTTTCTCATCTGAAATCAACGAATATTGTGATGTTTGGATATAATGCAACTGCAAAATTACAAAGATTTTT
>CACYEC010000496.1 GCA_902773225.1 uncultured Bacteroidales bacterium | reverse complement strand
GAAACTCCTGTTGCCAAAACTCCAGACATCCAGAATCAACAGTATGGCGTTCTTGAACGAATACCTGCCAATGCGGCATGACTGACCACACCGTGGACAGTAGTTGCCATGGTAGGTTGTCGCGCAAGTTGAGCAGACATGTTCCTCGTCCGACATTTCAGCCACTTGATATGGTTGCCGCTGCCACTGACGGAATTCCCTGTATTTACCTTTCAAATCTATCATTATGGGTGCAAATATAGATAAAAAATCGGATTTATAAGCCAGTGGAGATAAAGATTTTGTTTTTCTTTAGAGGAAAGATAAGAATATTTTCCGAACTACCAAGCGGTTGCGCAACAGAATATGGTTTTTAACTTCAAGCTTATTCTGGAAACAAGTTAGAACAACAAAGAACAAAATAATATCCATAAGGGATAGGAAGAGGCCGTCGCGACGCAACGGAACAACGCATTATTGCCATTGAACATTAACCATTGAACATTGACCATTAGATAAAATGCTCACGCACACGGTTCGAGTGCTGGTGGTGACACCGCCCATAGAAAGGGCGGGCACACTGCTCTAGGTTTTAGCTTTTAGTTGATATTGTTCGTAGGTCAGGAAGGGGGAAAAGTGGTGGTGTCAAATGTTTCCTAGTAAATGTTAAAACAAAGTTAAATATGCAAAATCTGTATTGTTATGCGCGCTAAAGGGTGATTTTTGGGTATTTTTTTGTATTTACATGCAATGTTATATGCAAAAATGTTTCATGGGTATGACAAAATGAAACATTTTGAAACGTGTCATCAAACAATTTCCTCAGGATGGCGTGCGGTCTTATTTGAAGAAAGTAATCCAATTCGTACAGAAATCATGATACTTGGGATGTAATTCAACGATGGAGTCGGAAGTTGGTCTGTACCACGCATGATTCCATCCACTACCCATATCAAGATACAAAGCCTCGGTGACCCCAATTTGTCGCAAGGAGGATTTGAAATCGCCAAATTTCACACTCGCTTTTGACTCAATGATACATAGGCTTCCATCAAGTTCACATAAAGCACGGAACACATTCACATTGCCATCTGGCCTCTTTATCGGCATAACTTCTGCCTTATGTATCATCATCTCCTGGGCAAACGCAGCGCCATGATGAGCCACAGCACTGTCCAATTCAGCCGCATAATTCTGATAGCAAAAACGCCAAGTGCCCGTATCCGCATAATAGGTGAAAGCACCAGTGTTCCTTGTGCATTTATACCCTTTATACTTGACGCCATTCGACACATGATAACCAGCAATATTGAAGTGTTTAAATTCTGTTAAACACTCCCCTGTGTAAGCGGCCTCGGCAAAAAGGATAACACTATCATTGTTCTTTTGAGGCATCATCCCACATACAAGGTCAATCCTGGAATAATTGGGGAACAACACGATAAGACCATTTGTATCTGTCCTCTCGACGTAGCAAGTGGGGGTAGAAGATTCAACGGTTGAATCCGTGATAATGGAATCAACGGCACCTTCATTATCCATATTCGTTTCACTTTCTTGCGTTTTGTAATCACAACACAAAAGGATGAAAAGAGATAGAATTAGCAACGTCAAATATTTCATATCACACGTTCTATTTATTACTCTTATAATCAGTTTATTATACAGCTAATGGAGTACAACGAAGATTATTTGAGACGTTCGATGACAGGTTTTTCTATGGTGCGCTTGTCAGCATCAACGTTCATGGCAATGGCAAAGACGGGGCGGGGGTCGGAGGCGAATACCACGGCATAGTCCTTCTCTTTTACCTGCTCTATGGCCTCCTCCTGTGTCTTGGCGTACTTGAATTCGAGAATGTAGATAGCGTTGGGCATTTTCAGCGACATGTCCATGCGTCCATCGGAGGTCTGCTGCTCAGCATGCACGTCGGCACCCACGGCCACAAGCAGGGCATAGAGCAATGACTGGTAGAGTTGCTCGTTTTGGTTGCGGTCGGTGATGGAATACGGAATGGACGAGAACCATTTTCGGATGGCGTCGAGGAAGTCGTTGACGGTGGTGTCGCCGAACTTGAAATTCCAATATGCATTATCGACTCTATCGCGGACGTTCAAGTCCATGTCCACATCCGCATAATATTTATAGAGGCAGTTAGCAAAACCACGATAGACCTCTTGATTAGGGAAGCCGAGTGTGAATCGTTCACTATGGCTGTCGAAAGATTTGATTGTCAGGTAACCGCTCTGGAAAAGCACGGGAATGGGATCAGTGATTCTTTCCGTGGGCGCATTAAAGCGGTCGAGACGGGCAGTGAGCCCCTCCAGTTCCATCATGCCTATCTTGTTCTTGCGCAGGATGTTGATAAGCGAGGTGGGTGTGCCAGTGGAGAACCAGTAGTCACCGATTTTCCCCATCTCAAATGCGTATATCAAACTCCAGGGGTTGTATATATCCGTCATTCTGTCGCAGAAATGGTATCCGTCGTAGCGTCGCTTGAGTTCGGCAACCGTTTCGTCATAAGTGCGCCCCGATGCTTCAGCCAGCCATTCGATGTCGGGCTTCATTTGGGTGAGAAGTTCCTCTTCCGTGATGCCACAGACACCCTCGTAGTCATATGCATAGGTCATCTCGTTGAGGTTGTTGAGTTCGCTGAACACACTCAGTTGCGAGAACTTCGAGATGCCCGTGATGAACACCTTGTGCAGATAGTCGATCTGTGCCTTCAGCGGACTGAAGAACCCGCGGACACGCTCGCGTATCTGTTCCTGCAGCTCGGGCTTATGGATGCTGTCGAGCATCGGGGCATCGTACTCGTCTATTAGTACGACCACCTTCCTGCCCGTCTGCTTATAGGCCGTTTTGATAATGGCGGTGAAACGGCTGGCAAAGTCCCAGTCTTTCTTCTTCTCCAGTCCATACTCCTCCTCGTACTGATTCAGAATCATGTTGAAGATTTCGCCGACACGTTCCAGCTCGTAGTATTTTCCTGCGCTCAGATCTATGCGAAGCACAGGGTACTTCACCCAGTCCTTCTCCAGTTTGTCTATGGTCAATCCTTTGAAGAGTTCCTTTCTGCCCTCGAAATAAGCCTTCATGGTGCTCAGAAGGAGCGACTTGCCGAATCGTCGGGGACGGCTCAGGAAGAAATTCGTCGATGGTGCCTGAGCCATCTTGTAGATATATTCCGTCTTGTCGATATAGATGCAATTGCGTTGCACGACATCTTCGAATGTCTGCAATCCAACCGGGTATCTTCTTTTCTCTGCCATAAACGTTGTTTGTTATTGTTCCTGCGCACTTGTTGTAGATACAATCAGAGGCGTTTCCACGTATGGTCTGCCTCATGTTTCATGCGCTTCACCAGCCTTCTTTCTCAAGTATGCCACAAAATTAACGCATTTCACTCACAAAAGCAAAGAAAAAGTTAGAAATCTATGCGAGCGACCGATCCTGAGGTCACCATCCTGCAAAACTGTGAAAGCACCACTGATACAACAGAATTGCAACAGCAGCTACAACCTGATTCGATTGTAGCTGCTGTTGCAATTGAAGATTGGTAGTTGTACTTCACTGAATGCTTACGTTCAAATCCGAAATAGGCATAGAAAACTTGTTGTTTCCTATTATCACAGACCTCACCAATCGCTGATGGAATCACGGTCAAAGACCTTGTCCTTGATGGAATCCTGAAGCGTGGGAAAAAACTTATAGCCAGTGATTCGCTCCACCTGACGGATGGAGTTGACGTAGAAGTCCTTCTTTCTGTTCCCTTCCGTGTTCCTGCAGATAAAACCGATGCCCCTCGGAGTTGACGGATTCGCACATACGACAACCTTGAAGAACGCCTCCGGCACAGGGATATGGTTCGGTCCAATCTCCTTGTGCTTCTCGCTCTTGAAAAACATCGGTCCGCACACGATATAGACCGTACCGTATTTCTGAGCCCACCTTCGGCAAGCGTTCTCTATCTCCTTCCAGTCTCCGCGGTTCAGTTCGGGATGCTGCGGACACATGTTCGAGAGCACGAACGTCTCGTCCCTGCCGATGGAGTCCCAGTTGCAGTCGCCGCCCGGGCACATGTGGCCACGGTCGTAGCCCGACCCAGCATAATCCTCCAGCGTCGCCCTAATACTATCCGCCAACGTCGTGTCCGCACGGTAATCACTCCACATACCCTCCTTACGTTTCATCACATGGTCGCCATCCAACTGCCACATCACCCAGTTCGGTTGCCTCGTCCTCCCGTTGTACGACACCGTGTAGCAATACCGCTCCAACAGCATCGACGGAATAGAATCCGGAATCACGGGGTAACCCACCTCTATACTGTCCGTTATAACAGTATCGCGGTGACAACAGCTGCACGACTGGAAAGCCACCAGTATGATGATGAATAAAAAGTGTTGGGTACGGATATGCATGTCAATTGTATTTAGAAAACATACATTTTAATCACATCACAACTTTGTAAAAAAAGAAATAATAGCCCAAACGATTAATAAGATTCCTATTATACGCACTATGAAGGCAGAATTCCCTGTGAGTTTAAGGAACTTGGGAATCCATAAGAACATTATTCCAATTATGGCAATCCATAATGAATTGCCGAATGATTTTCCAACATGAGCAGTATCATCATAATAATCTGAATCATCTTCATACAAATCATCATCATCGAAATCAGACCCATCATAGTCTGAATCGTCGTCATAGTCAGGGTCATTATCATCAATGATGCTTGAAAAATCAGATTCATTGACCATCACATCAAAAACAGGTCTCTGAGTGTTACTAATCCTACGATTATTATAAGACTCCAATGAAATATTATATGTATTGTCGGATACACTCTGAATGAAATCCTCCCAATTTGCGGCATTTCCCTTGGCATCGGCCTTGTATATCATATCAAGGAAATTCAAAGAAAGATATCCTCCCTCTTGTGTACACCATCCGTATTCACCAGGAGAAGCCGCTGTAATACATACTTCACCAGTGAAATGTAGGAATAAATGCCTTATTCCCTCACCCTTACTTTGGTTGTTCGTCACGCCGTATGCCCCTTCGTTATTTCCATATCTGCGGTCATAGTATGAGTTACAACAATCTGTCAGCACAACCATAAGCCTTGGGGTTTTACTCCTGAGTTTATCGTTGAGGTCAGAGATTTTCATCCACTTGCTTACGTAGCTACTACCTAAGCACATTCTCGGGAATTTGGATTCATCTTCGTGTGAACGACCGCCGTGTCCGTTATATATAAAAAACACTATATCGCCCTTGCATGAAAAATCCTCCAGAAAATCATTCAGTTTATCGTATGAACAATTGTCTCCAGAAAAGATTTCAAGGGTAGTATTCACGCCCTCTGGTTCGACAGCAGCTTTAATGTCGGTTGCAAGTTTTTTGTATGAGGCAATATCTGTTTCTACAGACTGACCGATACTACTGTCATTAGTGTCTCCAAATACCAAAATCCTTAGTTGCACGTTTTTAGCCATCACTATGGAAGGTAAGACTAAGAATGCAAACAATAATCTGAATAAAAGTTTCATATTATATTAGTAGTTAAAGGTGTATACTTATTTCTGTTCTTAGTTTGTAAAGACACCTTAAATTGATTCTAAAATATCACTCAACTCATTAGGATTATAGAGCATTGCCTTCTTCACAATCTCATTATTGCGGTATAAGTTCACCTGAGAGTTAGCAAAAGAAAAAACAAGAGTTACTTTCACGTTATTAGCCGCAACATACGACACTCTTGCAACTGGCATGTAGATTCCTGAATTCGCAATGTCGCCAGCCTCAATATAGAATTGTTTGTCCAGTATCTTTTGCAATTTCTCTGACGGAATCACCCTTGTTTCCTCCACGTAATAATTTTCGATTATTCCAGCCTGAGCACTGTCTTTCAGCGCCAGCCACTCACATTGTCCTTTGGTGTCTTTTGCCGGAGCAAGTACTTCAAGACACTTATCTATACTTTTCATTACTTTTCCAGTTTTTTTGTCAGATTGAATATTGCATACACAAGTGCAGTTACCCGTACACATACACTTCTTTGAGAAACAGACTTTGTATGTGCATATAACTGTTACTACGAACATTGCCACATAGATTAGCATTGCCAGAGCAATAATAATCTTGTTATTTTTCCTTTGTAACTTCATAATTCAGAATGTTTATTTGTCAATTAATTATGTGTCCATAGATATCTGCAATAACCGTGCAGTGCTTGTTATTATTGTTTAGTTTTATGCGGCCTCCATTATCTAAAGCCAACATTCTCATAATATCGTTGTCGATAATACCTGACTCATTGATGCACTTTACCTCATTGTCAATTACGACAAACATTAGGTCTTTATCTGTTTCAAGACACATGCTTGTTCCTTCTGGACATTTGACAATGGCAGATGACTGAATGTCGAAGAAAGCAAAAGATCTTTTATTATCCATCACCCATAAATATCGTCCCCTATCATTATGAGTTGTCTCAGCATATTTTGCAGGAATAAGCAACTTGCGCAGACGACAACTGAATAGGCCAACACCGTTTTCAGTTCTCACTTCTATTACAGAACCATACCTTTGATATGTATTCATTTTCGGAAGGTCCACTACACTGGAGTTCAATAAATCATATAGAATATGTGTATCGCGCAGTTTCATTATACACATGTCGATATCATCGAAAACATCAATACTATCATAGATAGGTCTCACCAATATGCTGTTATCGTCTTTCACCCCATACCATCTATTGCTTTCCACAAGTATATATTTACCTATAGGATGCAAATCGTGACATGGGCTGTTCTCCACTTCCAGTCTTCTGGTTCTCATTTTTATGGTTTTATCAATGTCACCCATGTCCTATCAATATAAATGATTTCTTATCTGCAAAAAATCTATCAACCCCATCAGTGTCCAGATAGACACTCCTAAACCACCACACTCATCAAGCAGTTTTTGAAATTCTTCTTCTAATGCATTATTCTGAAACGCAAAGCATACTTTATCGTACAATCCAGTAATATCTGTAGCAACTTCATTATGATAGTTTTTCAGATACTTGTAATCCATAACAGTATAAGCGTTGCCAGGCATAAGGAATGCGATACTTTGGAAATTTAAAGCCCTAAGTTCGTGTGATGAGTCCAGACTTACATTATCAAGGACTATTATTTCACCTTCCAGAGATCCACGAGTGCAAATATAACACTGTTTCCGAATTTTCAATAAGTCAATCTCAGATTCTTCTGAGAACAATCTCAGTCGCTCTCCTGCCAGGATTTCATTGTCCCTGTAAATACGTTTTGCATATTGTAAGGCCACATCGTCCTGATTCAAGAGTTTGCTAATGAAAAAATCGATACTATCCCGGTAAACAGTATATCCACATCTGGCCGCTTCATCGAAAATGTTTTTATAAACATCCTCGCTTACATAGGTCCTTAGGGTAAACCGCTCTTTGTCTTCATTAAAACAGATAGCTGGTCTCGCTCCAATGACATATTTGGCCATGATACCGCCCAAAGTGTTATTTACCGCCATAATAAAAACCCAATTTGTTTAGTATTTTTCTAACGGCAAGGATATCAATTCCATAATTGACGTTTTGCTTTGACTTGTCTCCCATACAATGCACAGCTATAACCCTACCGTACTTGTCACACACCGGTCCACCACTGTTTCCGCAATTTGTAGAAAGAGTATATTGCACCAAAGGCTTCTCTTCATCTTGGTTTCTGTACCCCGATACCACACCGTTTGTGAATGTTCCCATAAGCACACTGGCTTGATCCACAGGATTTCCCATAGTATAAACGTCTTCACCCTGTCCAATATGTTTGTTGGAGAAGATGAAATAATCCGACTTATCACCATCAGATAATGTCACCTTGAAAACTGTGATATCTAATGTTTTGTTGCAGACGAGAATGTCACTTTTGGCTACATCTCGTTTCAATTCCTGGTGAATCTTGTTGTCGTCAAGACTGCTTGTATCATACAAATAGCAAAAGGCGTCGTAAGAACCATCGAGCACATGACTATTTGTAACAGCGAGACCTTCTTCGTTGATGAAAAAGCCAGTTCCATAATTAGAAACGCCACCACCGAGTGGTACCTCTATCATGAACGAACGTTGTTTGATGTACAAGCAAATGTCAACTATTTCTTGAGGTTTATTTACATTAGGACTAAATTCTTCAAGACTGTCTTCAAGGTTAATCGGTGTGAAGAGCTGTGGTTCTTGTTTGAGTAACAAGTGATTGACACACACACCATCGTCAAGCACAACGTAGCCATAAATAGTGTCTGTTCCTATAGGATCTTGTTCAAAATGACTGTCTTCAATTACATGAATGGTTTCACCTATATATTTTTTCAAGAACACAGTACCCAATTCATCACCTTCCTTTATGCCAAGCAGCTGCACATTCATTCCGTTTACAGTCTTGATGACATTTCCACTTGAAGCAGAAACGACTTGGTCCACATATACTTCACCATCGAAGATACCCTCGCCATGTCCACCATTCACGCAAGATGTAACCAATACTACAAACATCAAAGTGAATGCCAATCTAACAGGTCTTTTCATCATTGTACATTAAGGACGAATTTCTCACCTTCTGCAATCACCCATCCACGTACAACTTTCACAAGGTGCAACTTTGATTGAGATGTAATAGACATTTTCCCTGGAGTAATGTTGTTAGCACCAATACACACATCTTGTGGGGTGTACTGTGTAGGATTATTAGTGATAATCTTTACCTGATCTGAAGTAAGATTCACCAATTCCACATATCCTCGCATTAAACTCTCATCAATTGTGAGTTTGTAGATGAAGTTCTCTCTCTCTTCGTCGCTTTCATTACCATCCATATCCTTTAAGGCACTGCTCTTGAATTTGTACTGTCCGTTGGTAAGTTCAGGGTAAGCGCAATATTTGACTACAGGGTTAAGAAGTTCATCATTACTTGGAGGGTTCTGCACAGTCGGTTGAATAGGACTTGTCGCAGGACTTGGATTCGTAACAACCGAAGGACTTAAGACAGTCGTCGCCATGTTAGGATTCGCCTCAGGAACTTCCATTGTATTTTGAGCAGAAATTGGTTCTTGAGGTATCTGTCCAAGATACTTGAGCAACTGGTTGAGCTGGGAAGCGATATATGAGAGGTTCAGTTGTTGGTTATTCTGCGGACTTACGACGTTCATGAAATTGAAAAATGCCGCAACCAGCTCATTATATGCTTTGAGGAATTGTTGGTCGTTCGTATTCATAAGAAAAGTGGGATTATGAAAGTTTTATTTTTAGTTTCTCTGTGACAATCCATGAAAAACCTTTCCTGCGGAGTTTGCCTTTGCTGACAGTGACTATTTCCGTTGGATTGGATACGTCATCAAAGTTTTGCACGAAAGGACGGATAATGCTGATGTCCCGCAAAAACGACATGCGGGATGCTCGTGAGATATCATATGTTCCTTGCTCCATGTTTGGTGTGAAGCAGAACTCGAACGGCATTCCTGCTGCATCGTCGGACATATAGTCCTCCTCTGTTGCCAACTCGTCCTGACTGAGAACTGCTATCTGACCATATTTGATAATAGGTTCCTCAGGAATAGTAATGGCTGGTTCCCGTTGGTCTTCATCAACTGTAGATGTGGGTTCAACAGACGTTGATGTCTTCTCAGACGATTCTTCTCTTACAGGTTTGTCAACAGTCTGCTGTTGAACAATCTTTGGATTGATAGTGACCACCTGTTCCTTTTGGGTCGTTGCACTCTCTGCATTTCGATTGTTTTGCTGCTTGTTGTCATGGGTTTGCAACTCATTACGCGGATGAATACCATGATGATGTCCCTTATGATGTTTTCCCGAAATATCAGGTATTTGTTTGTCCTTAAAGACGTTCGTTCTCATACGCGGAACAACAGCTATCAGCAGGATGACAAGAAACGCCACGGCGATGAGCCAACCGAGTATATTCCCTTTGCTTGATTTGTTATTATCATTTCCAATCTCTGAATTCGATTCATCAGCTACAGGGGATGTCATGGTGCTGTCAACTTCATCAGGTTGGTCTTCGTTTAATCCAACTTCCACCACTTCAACTTCTAACTTGTCGATTTTTCCGTTCCACTTGCTTGTTTGCCTGTCTTTCTCTAAAATGAGATTAACAACAATCTTACAATTCTCTATTTCCGGATTTTTCTCCAAGGCAGAATCCAAAGCATGTTTGATTTCCTCGTCCAACTGTAGAGACTGTATTTCATTACTTTTCTCCGCTGCCACGGAGGCAGGGAGAAAAGCAACAGCTAACAACAATAGGTACATGAAATGCACCCTTTTGCTTGCATACTTAGTTTTTATATTTGGCATATTCCAAAGCGAGTTTATGGATTCCTTGCTTCAGCGGCCAGAAGAATATGGCCTCCTTTGAAACGACATTACCATTAGCCGTAGCATTGTACTTCTGATTCATCACGTCAAAACTATCAGAAAGTATCGCCTTGATATTGTCGTACTTAAGATGTGTCACATCTGGAATTCCCAATGAGTTGAGTGCATTGATGATATCAGCATTATCGAAAATGCCGAGAAAATGTTTAATTCGTTCCATAACTGCATCTTTCTGACCTCCAATCTGATCTTCTTTCAAAGAGACAATATCATCCTCATCGCCTTCAAAACCATATATCATCACTTCTGAGGAATCAACAATTGGTGTTACGGCACTTTTCAACGTAGTGTTCCACATCATCAACGCCCCTTCAGCAGTGATTTTCTTCGGATGATGCCTGCTTTGGTCGAATTCCACATGGAAATCATCTGGGATGTTTACGGAACCACTTGTAGCATAGCGCAGGATGGCCTTTACCATGTTTGTGAGAATATCCTCGCTATCGGTAATGAGATTGATGTAGAGGCTTCCCATCCCTGTAAACTGCAGGTAAGAAGGGCAGTCGATTTCAGCAAGCATCAGCACCCTGCCAACATAATAGATAATGGAACCGAAATGAAGGACGACAAGAGAACGTAGTTTATTGTTTTCACGAATTGCTGTAGAAAATTCCG
Source organism: uncultured Bacteroidales bacterium (assembly GCA_902773225.1). GTDB lineage: Bacteria > Bacteroidota > Bacteroidia > Bacteroidales > Bacteroidaceae > RUG11857. Next base: position 7,369 of record CACYEC010000496.1, on the reverse strand, counting down.
ACTCGCCATCATCGTGTTTGAACAGATATGGAATGATTTCAGAAGGCAATGGTAGTTTACGTTTGCTGTCATTTGTAGGGGAAGGGTTGTAATAGTTGCTGAAACCCTTGTCGTTATCCGTGAAAATCTTGCAATAATCAGTGGTCTTGTAGTAATTGTAGAAACCATTCTGAGGTATATCTGTTGGTCTTTGACCTTGTCCCCACAACTCATATGCAGCGAACTGGGCTGAGAATGACTTTCCTGGACAAATCATACTGGAGGTGGGTTGAACGGCAATAACATCGAACGTACCTCCACCGATATCGATATTCAAGAAATTCTTTGTAGTCCCGAAATGAGCAATAGAGCGATACCAAGGTGCTGTACCTTCAAAGGGCACAAGACTCTTACCGCTGATAGATTTCACAGTCTTGTTCCAATTGTTGAGTTTTGGGTCACCAGCACGAACAACATTACGAGCGCTATCCCATTCCTTGATAAAATTGGTCTGCTGTGAATCACTCATCGATTGAGGGAACGTGAAAATGAACTTAAAGTCCATATTGCCGCCAATCTCCACCATTTTGTTTTTCACCATCCACATCGTCTCTGTGAAAAAAGCCCTTAGCCGGTTCTTAGAGTTAGGGTCGTTATCCCATTTGATGTTGGATTTCAACTCGCTATTATTCAACCCCTGTGATTGATCCTCATTAAGCGCGAAAGCGATGTTCATGTCTCCAAACATGCTTCGAAGTGATCTTTGGTCTGTCTTCTCATAGATAAGTGTGCGGATAGGAAACTCCACCTTGCCATCTTTTCGGATTTCTATAGGCACAAACTCTCTCTGCATATACAGATCGAACTGCTTGAATATTCCCCAAGATCCATATTCACTCAGTGTAACAACTTGACTGCCACGACCATATTCCATATCACTGATTGATTTGGGATCCACGACACCAGTATCTTTGTTGACCTTTGCATAAGATATATGAGTATTGGTAGTGCCAAAGTCAACACTTACGACATATTCGTTTGTCGACATTTTGGTCTTACCAGCGCTCCAATCAGGAACAATCAAGCCTTTAGTACCGTTGGCGAACTCCGATTTCATAAAAAGAAACGAACCATCCTTGGAATCCTTGTCGCCCTGTGAATTTCCAAGACGATAATATGTTGTAGTAATGGCAAAAGTAGGATCTTTATCGATTGTACGATCCTCAATAGACACTACCTTAACAGCAGAACGACCACGAACTTTCAGTTCTTCTTCTGTATACTCATTGATGTCCTTGTCATAGAATGTCAGTTTCGTATTGCCGTCGTGCCCAAGCATCACCTCGTAGCAGTTATATGTGGAATCGGCTCCTTCCAACCTGTAGAACGGGAATAGAGCAAGATTGAATTGGTTGGCATTTACAATCTGCTTCACCCTTGTCTGATCGTTATTGGCGAATTTTTTCTCCAATTTCACTATAGCACCAGAATATTTATCACCAATCTTTCTACCACGTACAGGTATCTTAAGCTCGGCTTTTATGGTGCCGTCTCTCTGCATCTCCATACGGAACTGTGTCTTAAGGTCTTTGGGCGTAAAAAACTTGAAATAAGTAGGTTTCAAAGGCAATAGGTACTGGCAGTTGCCAACCATGCCTGTGATGAAATGTTTGCTGTCAAGATTGAAACTTGTTTTTACTATCTTGTCCTCAAAAAAGTCCTCAGCGCGAAGATTAGGGTATTTCACCTTGCCTGGCACATTGGGAAGCGAACGCTCATAGTAAGGCTTATCGCTTGGTTTCTGAAGTTCTTCGTTGTTCTTCTTAAATTCGGTTTCATTCCAATAGTGGGGATTTTCCGTGCCTTCAATACCTTTGATAGACAACACAAGAGGAAGACGCTTCGAAATGTCAACAAGGGAACCTTTAGAATCATATTCATCAAGAACAGTTTCAACAGTAGGTTGGATGACAAACTCACACCCCTCGTCCAAAGACTCTTTGTCGTGTCCCTTCAAGGGCACATCTTTCACCCTGATTGGATTACCGTCTGCATCTGAGATGGGTGAATAAAGAGGATCGGTCGCAAAATGAGGGTAAGTATTATATTTCAAGACCTCATTCTTCTCATAATTCTCGCGTGTGAGACGGATATAATCAAAGAACGGACACTTAATTGGATGATTTTCAAGCAATGCATAAACATACGCACGGAACATCTTTGAACGTTCTATGAGAGAATAAGGTTTCAAATTTGTAGATAAATCTTTGACAAACAGTTTATTGCCTTTACCACCATAGAATTCCTGAGGTTTATTGGTTCGCCAATTCGGTGCAGAGTAAAGCAGTGTCAATGGCGAAGTAGCGCCAATAACCTCCTCTAATGCAATACCATCTTTTGCAAAACACCATTTGAAGATATAGAAGGTTCCTCCAAGTTTTCCATCAGTAGTGTTGCTTTTAATGCTTTCATATAGGAGGTTGTGCTTCTCTTCGATTGTCACTTCTTTAGACACAGGATCGATATACTCATTTTCTGTTCTCAGCAGTTGCAAGTCATCAATAGTCCATTTTTCAACTTTGAGATTTGGGTCATTACCATATTCAAATAGAAATTCTAACATATCGAGCGCATCAGCAGCAACATAGTGGTTGATTGTTTTCCCTATGAAAGCATTGCCTTTGTATGGGTTCCTGCCCCCTACATCCGTGTTCTCCCTGTCAATCAAAGTCTTGAAAGCACCCTCATAGAGAAAGAGACGTGCGAAAGGAGTGGGAATGGAGGTCGTCATCTTATTGAAGGCGCGTGTGCTTATTTCTGTAGCGTCTTCAATATCAGTATAATGCATTTCGTCTTCAACAATTGCACCATCAGGCTGTGTGATACTCACAGTCGATTTGTCTATTGAAAAAATGATGTCTTTAGGCATAGGTTACTGGATTTTTAGAATGGAAGATATTTCACTTTTCTTCAAGATATTTTCAATACCAATCAGTATGCAGTCAAGCAAAGCATATCCAGCAGTTGTGTCCTTGAAATGGAGTTCACCATTAACAGGAGCAGCATCTTGATATGTCTTAGCATAATGCTTCTGGATTTGTTCGCTGAAAGCGAGAGGATCAACTAAGATTTGCTCTTTAGTTGCACCTCCAAAGAAACCACTGGTCATCTTCGAAAGCTTACAATCTTGTACAAGAGACTCAATACCACGGTTAAAATCGAACAAGACAAGTTTGTGATTGCCGATATCCTTAAGTTCTTCTATCCACTCGATGAATTGGTCTGAGAATAGTTGGAAATTGAAGAGTGTGGAATGTAGTCCTGATTCATACTTTGCATTTTGGGAGTTCACACGACTTCTTGAATTAGGTTCGCTGACTCTGCCATTAGTGTCGAAATATGACGGCAACCCGAATGCCTTACTATATGGGCGATCAGTTACAACCTTAGTTTTTTTTGCAATCTCACTTCTCATGAATTTCACAGCAAAGGCAAGTTTTACCATAGGATAGATTATCTTCTGATAATCATCCTTGTAGAAATTCAAGATTGTAAATCCAGGTTCATGTTCTTCCTCATTGTCGTGCATGCGGTATTTGTATCTTCTCGGCTCAATCGGTTTGTCGGAGTTGAAGAAATGCAATACGGACAATGCTCCAATAAGATCCACGATGTGACTTTTGTTTTTCTGTTGATCCCCACCAAGATTGTAAGGTGTCTTGGTACGTTCGTTGTCTCCTACATAATAGATGGAGTCAATTTTCTGGTTGACATCAGAAGACTCATAGAAACTCAATGCCGCCCGTGTCTTCGAATTAAAGAGATTGCTCTTCACTGTACCATTCTCGTCATCTTTCTCGAAGCAAAAATAAGGCATAATCATAACTACTCCAAGATGTACATTTTCCGTTTTCTGATTGCCTCTGATTGCCTTCACAAGTTCGGGGATTCCCGATGCACCAGTTCCTCCAAACAACGAACCAATTAAAATCACTTTATCGCCATTATCAGGGGTACAGCAAGTAAAGAAATCTTTTAGTTCAATTGTTTCCTTCAAGTTGTTGAACACCACGCTACCGATATTAGGATTTCCTTTGAATCCTACAGTCATGTCGATGCCAAGTTCGGTGTCATCGCCTGAGCTGACATCGTAGAGTGTCTTCAGAAGATCTTTCGTCTTCGATTTCTCGTTTCTCAACCTGTCGTAGCCGATAGCATCGCCAAAAGTCTTGTCATCAGGGTTATGACGAAACTGCATGGTATAAGCACTTGTAAGCCCACCGCCAGTGTCAGACATCTTCAACAAAGAAGTGTGGAAGAACCGACGGTCGGTCTCATGATTTTTTTCGAAATCTTTTGGGTATGCGCTGATATGAAGATTACTATAGGTGTCAACACACTTGAAAGCACGCTTCGTATCACCATTATCGACATCATAGTCGATCATAATCGGGAACACCTGATCCCCACTATTGAAATGAGGAACACCAGAGGCAAGCAGCATGTTCAAAGAGCGCACCACTCGTGAACCGCTACCACCTATGCTGAATATAAAAAGTTTGCTCATTGTCTGTATATTTAAGCGTTTCGTTTTTGTGGCCAATAAGTCGGAATGCCTGAAGCCTGTTCTGTGCTGTTTTTTACACAGTAAGATGCAAAGACAAAGAATACAAGTGTCCAGAAGAGGCATGACAACTCGTAGGTCAACACGATATCTTTTCCATTCTCAATCAGTTTGCTTAACGTCTGTTTGCGTTGGTTAATTTTTTGCTTCGCCTGAGGATTATTCTTGTACTTTTGGGTGACAAGGAAATTAGCATGTTCGTCGATTGAATGGAAGAAAGAATACTCATAGACCAAAGAATTCCTATTGACCCCATCCTTTGGGCTAACTGGCGAACCGACGACAAAACTGTCGGTTATCAAGTAGTTGGCAGCTAAGGCTATTACCATAGCGAGAAACCATGTCAAAAGATTGGAAAGCTTTGCACTCTTGCCCACAATCAGGTAGTAAAGAACAGCAATAAGCCCCCCGACTACCAATGCGATGAAGAAAGCCATCCATGCTGTGTCATCCATAATAGATTGATGGAATCCGAAGTCATTTGCTTCATCCCATGAACAAAAAAACATTGGAAAACTCATAATGTAAATGATAGGTTAAAAAGTTATTATTATTTTATTATTCGTATTTGAATTCAAATGATGATTTGAACAGTGTGTCAGGCTGTCCAGTGGCAAGTTCGAATCCTTTGAGGATTTCTTTGAGGCCGAAAGTCTTGTCGTAAAGACTTGAATCGGAACTTATGTTACGGTCATCATCGCAAGAATATTCCTGCCAACCATCAGACGAGCGCATTACTATATAGTAATCTACAAAAAACCTGCCTATATCGAAAGTGACGTGATCATTGGTTGACACAGTCAAAGTACTATTATTATATTTCTTATCAACTTTCACTTCTTTTCCATCTTCATGCTTGATGGAAAGTGTGCCATCATTATCAGGGTTGATGCCGGATTCTGAAATCCATTTTGGAATATCGACCGCAATTTCAAAGGAGTCGCTTCCTGATGCCAATTTAACATCATTGCTATCACTATCAAACGTAAAGTTCACATCTCTAAAGGCATTCTGATTCTTTTTCTTTTTAATGATACCCATATAGAGTTGTTTCGGATCAAGACCGATAAAGTTCTGCATCTGTTTATTATTCTTGTTAAGTGATTCCTTCAGATAAGAAACAGCTTCAGGATAACCGATTGCGAAAACAAAAAGAGGACGGTTTATATTATCGAGTTTCTTTTGTTTATTGTCAATATCCCAATATGTACCTCCGAATGGTATCGTGAAACGGAATACTGCAACTGCCAAACTATCACCTATTCCTTTTTTTATTGCTGAAGGCAACAAAGGAAGGTCACTGATTGTATATCCTGTACGTTTGCCCGTTACGCTACTGGAGTTACTAACAATACCGTCAGTGACAAGGAACGTCAACGCCTTTTCGTTCTTCACATCCTCAGCCATAACCTTGAAAATATCTGGGAAAAGGCTGGACTTAGCCTTGTAGTTCCCATTGGTGATTGTACTATTCAAGTTGGTGATTTCGTGAGTTGTATCGCCCCAGAAATAAACCTTTGTATTCTCGCTTCCTCCTTGCAATCCTGACACGATCTTTATATAATCAGTCAAGCCGTCAGTGAAATAACCAGGCATACTGCCAGAGGCATCTAGATAAATCTTGAAGCCACCCTCGGGTGCAACGCCTTTGACCATATCATAGGTGTAAGATTTTGTAAACTTTGAGGAGATCCCTGTTGTATCTGTTGTTTCACTAGTAGTAGTACATGCCCCCCCAAAACATGTAACTACAACGGCAATAGTGCAAACTAATGCGATTTTAATTATTTTCATATCTTATCTAAATTAGATGATTACTTGTGGATTCTTGTTATTTCCTCTATTGTCACGATACCCTACTTCAACGACATCGATTATCACTGAAGAGTTATCGATGCAGTCGATGTGTTCTTTGTGACTTCTTGCTGTAGGACACATGTACTCGATATTCAGTTGTCGCCGTCCTGTGACATCATCGTATCTGTTGCCTTCCGTCATGCGCTCAGCGTAGAGCACTGGCAAACGATACTCCATTCCGACCATTCCGAGCAACTTGGTAGCGAGAGAATACATTTCCTTGATTTCTGCATGTCTGACGAACAAACCGTCGGAACGATCTTCGTCAACCATGAACGGTACGCATGAATAGGCATACCACTGCGCTATACGAGTTAGACCGGAAATAGAGTCAAGCTGTTCCTTCACTACAGCATAGTATCTTTCTTCCAATGCTTTCTGCGACTTGCACTCTTCGGGTACTATTGCTTGCAGTTCTCGTACGAAAGCCTTTATGGGCTTGAGTACCTTTTCCTGAAGACTTACACGGTTGTCATCAAATGCTTCGTCGCAGCTACCCAAAAACTCTTTTGATGATGCCAAGACAAGACTATCAGCCAAAGTCATCATAGATTTAGCATATGCGTCACGTTCTGCCTTGATAAAGTCTGCCTTCTCTTTCATCAACCGCTCTGCCTCATTCTTGGCGTTTGTCAAATTCATCTTGTCCTGCTCAAGACCGGCAACATTGTTCTTCAACGCTTTAATTTGTCCTCGCAATTCAATGTTGTTTGTGTTAAGAAGATTAATCTCATTTACCTTTTCATCAATTGTTGACTGCTTTGAACAGAGTTCTATCTTCTGTTGCTCAATCGTGGCGTTATCGGTCTTGCCTTTCTCTGTCAAACGGTTGATTTCAGCGTCTTTGCCTTCGACAATCTTCTTGTAGTTCTCTACTTCTCCCTTTTCTGCGGCAAGTTCGCCTTCCTT
>CACYEC010000495.1 GCA_902773225.1 uncultured Bacteroidales bacterium | reverse complement strand
CGGATAAAATTTGGCAACTCGACAAAAAGTTGTACCTTTGCATCCGAAAAAAGGAATAGGGGCGTAGCCCAGCTGGTTTAGAGCGCTGCAGTCACATTGCAGAGGTCATCGGTTCGAACCCGATCGTCCCTACCACTAAGAAGGAGCATCTTGCGGTGCTCCTTTTTTAGTAAGAGGCTTGGAATGTTCCGGCAATTCTGACAGTCAGACAATTCCGGATACTCCGAAAAACCTCCGATAAAGAAACTATCATGGTATCAGTAGAGAATCTCAGTGTGGAATTCAGTGCTGTCCCGCTTTTCAGTGAGGCATCCTTTGTTGTCAACAGTGGTGACCGCATTGCACTTGTCGGAAAGAACGGTGCTGGAAAATCCACATTGCTCAAAATCATTGCAGGACTGCAAAACCCTACAGCGGGTGTGGTCGCCAAACAGAAAGACTGCACGATAGGTTATCTTCCTCAGGTGATGGTGCTTAGCGATGAGCGCACAGTCATGGAGGAAGCAGAAACGGCATTTGCTCATGTGAAGGAAATGCAGTCACGGCTCGACGACCTCAACCGGCAGATGATGCAACGTACAGACTATGAGTCGGAAGACTACTTGTCATTGGTCGATAAGTACACCCACCTGAATGAGCGTTACAACATGATGGGTGGCAACAACTACCGTGCAGACCTGGAAAGAACACTTCACGGACTGGGCTTCAGCCGCGAAGACTTCAACAGGCCGACTTCGGAATTCAGCGGAGGCTGGCGGATGCGCGTTGAATTGGCCAAACTGCTCCTTATGCATCCCGACTTGTTGCTCCTCGACGAGCCAACAAACCACCTTGACATTGGTTCTATACAATGGCTTGAGCAATTCCTCGCCACAAGGGCCAATGCAGTCATACTTGTCAGCCACGACCGTGCCTTCATCAATAATGTCACCAACCGCACCATTGAAATCTCCTGTGGCAAGGTCAACGACTATAAGGTGAAGTACGACGAGTATGTCGTGCTACGAGCACAGAGGCATGAACAACAGTTGCGTGCCTATGAGAACCAGCAGAAGGAAATCGCCGACATCAAGGATTTCATAGAACGCTTCCGATATAAACCCACTAAATCCAACCAAGTACAGAGTCGCATCAAACAACTTGAGCGCATTGTTCCCGTGGAGGTCGATGAAGTAGATAATTCGTCTATGCGCCTTAAATTCCCTCCATGCCTGCGTAGTGGTGACTATCCAGTCATCTGCGATGGGGTGAGTAAGTCGTATGGCGAGCATCTCGTGTTCCATGACGTCAACCTCACCATCAAACGTGGAGAAAAGGTGGCATTTGTGGGCAACAACGGTGAAGGTAAATCCACGCTCGTGAAGTGTATCATGGGAGAAATACCGTTTAATGGAAACCTCAAAGTGGGGCATCAGGTTCAAATTGGATATTTCGCTCAGAACCAGGCTCAGTTGCTCGACGACAACATCACAGTCTTCGATACCATTGACCGTGTGGCACGTGGTGATATGCGGTTGAAGATCAGGGATATCCTTGGTGCGTTTATGTTCGGCGGCGAGTCCAGCGACAAATTCGTGAAAGTGCTCTCTGGTGGGGAAAGAAGCCGTTTGGCAATGATACGCCTATTGCTTGAACCCGTCAATTTCCTTATCCTCGATGAGCCCACCAACCATCTTGACATGCGTTCGAAGGATGTGCTTAAAGAGGCTATCCGCGACTTTGATGGAACAGTCATCGTAGTCAGCCACGACCGCGACTTCCTCGACGGACTCGTTGAAAAAGTCTATGAATTTGGAGGAGGAAAAGTACGAGAGCATATCGGAGGCATCTACGACTTCTTGCGCAAGAAACAAATAGAGTCGCTCGACCAACTCCAGACTACCATGTCTTCGGCGGGTAGTCCGTCGTCAGTAAACACCACGTCTTCAAGCACATCCTCTATTCAGGCTTCACCCTCTTCTGTGGGTAAACAGTCTTACCTGCAAATGAAAGAACGAGCGAAGATGTTGCGCAAATTGGAGAAGGCAGTTGAAGACTCTGAAAAACGTGTCACCGAATTGGAGGAAAGCATAGCCGACATCGAACAACAGCTCTCCACTCCTGAAGGTGCGCAGAAACCAGAACTTTTCACTCGCCATGCCGAACTGAAAGCACAACTCCAGCAGGCCGAGGACGACTGGGAGCGTGCCATGACCGCCCTCGACGAGGCTCAATCAGAGGAATAGCCCATCTTTTGTCAGACCAGTCCGTCCGTCTGCCCCCGTCCGAATAATCAATCACTAAAAACCATAACCAACAATGAAAAAACTACTAATCATTACCGCTATGATGGCAACATCTTTCGCTGCCAACGCCCAGGACCGGGGCATTGGCATCCGTTTGGAGAACATGAATCCATCCGTGGCTCCTGGCACTGATTTCTACCAGTATGCCTGTGGAGGCTGGATTGCCAACAACCCATTGGCACCCGAGTATTCTCGTTTCGGCAGTTTCGACATGGTGTCGGAGAACAACAGAAAACAAATACGCGAGTTGATTGAGGAACTAGCTGCCACTCAGCATGAGAAAGGTTCTGTCGCTCAGAAAATCGGTGACCTTTACGCTATGATGATGGACTCTGTTCGTCAGAACAAGGATGGCGTGAAGCCCATTCAGGCAGACCTCAAGGCCATCGAGAACATCAACGACCGTGATGCCTTGAAGAAATATCTGGTGTCCAACTCCATCACCACAGGACGTCTTCCTTTCGGCATGTACCTTGAAGCAGACATGATGGACAGCAAGAAGAATATGCTCCAGTTCGCACAAAGCGGTCTCTCTCTCGGACAAAAGGACTACTACCTCAACGACGATGAGGCTACAGTTAAGATACGTGAGGCCTTTAAGAAACATGTGGTCAACTTCTTCAAACTGGTGGGCTACAGCGAGACAGATGCCACCAAGAAGATGAACAACATCATGGAACTTGAAACCCGCCTGGCCAAGGCGCACAAGAGCCGCGTTGAACTGCGCGACCCTGCCTCCAATTACCATAAGATGACCTACGACGAACTGAAGAACCAATACAAAGGTATTGACTGGGATGAACTTTGCCGTGTGAACTTCATGGATCCCGCTCTTGTGGGCAATGTGTCGGTCGGACAACTTGAGGCCATGAAGGAGGGCATTGATATGCTCAACGACGCACCAATCCAGCAAATCAAAGACTGGGCTCAGTTCTCCATCATCAGCGGTGCAGCTTCCATCCTCGGTGACGAGATGTATGCGGAGTCTTTCGACTTCAATGGACGTGTGATGTCTGGTCGTAAGGAACAGCAGGCTCGTTGGAAGCGTTCTGTTAACGCTGTCAACGGAGTTCTTGGAGAGGCTGTAGGACAAATGTACGTGGAGAAGTACTTCCCCCCCGAGAACAAGATTCGCATGATGGCATTGGTGAAGAACCTGCAGGTTGCCCTCGCACAGCGTATCGACGCTCAGGAGTGGATGAGTGACAGTACCAAGCAGTATGCCAAAGCCAAACTTGACGCTTTCTATGTGAAAATCGGTTATCCCGACAAGTGGCGCGACTACTCATCGCTTAATATCGACCCTCAACTCTCACTCTACGAGAACATGAAGGCTGTATCCATTTGGGCTTCCAAGGATGAGGCTGAACGTAAATTCAACAAGCCTGTGGATCCAGACGAATGGTACATGACACCGCAGACCGTCAATGCATACTACAATCCCACAACAAATGAAATCTGCTTCCCTGCAGGCATCCTTCAGTATCCCTTCTTCGATATGAGTGCCGACGATGCTTTCAATTACGGTGCTATTGGCGTGGTTATCGGACATGAGATGACTCACGGATTCGACGACCAGGGACGCCAGTTCGACAAGGACGGCAACTTCCGCGACTGGTGGGCTCAAGGTGACGGCGACAAGTTCAAGGCTCGCGCCAAGGTAATGTCTGACTTCTTCGACAACATCAAGGTTCTGCCCGACCTCAATGCCAATGGTTCCCTCACCCTGGGCGAGAACCTCGCCGACCACGGAGGACTGCAGGTGGCATACACTGCTTTCAAGAACGCTACACAAAGCCATCCGCTTAAGAAAGTGGAGGGCCTTACCCCCGAGCAGCGTTTCTTCCTTGCCTATGCTAACGTGTGGGCGCAGAACATCACCACAGAGGAAATCCGCAATCTCACCAACCGTGACCCACATGCGCTCGGAGAATGGCGTGTCAATGGCGCACTGCCTCACATCGACGCATGGTACGATGCTTTCGGCATCAAGAAGGATGCCAAACTCTTCGTACCAAAGAAAGATCGCGTCACCATCTGGTAGGTCATCGGTTGATTGTATTTTCTTTCACTGTTAATATTAATAAGGTCATGGCATCCCACCATGGCCTTTTTTTGTCCTCAATTCTTAATATTTGTTAAATTTAATCATTTTCTAGTACTATGTATTGCAAGGTACTAAAAACTTTGTATCTTTGCAATCGAAACGAGACGTATCCCGGCCGGTACGAACCGTTTCAGCCCGTATTCGCGAGACGGGAACATCAACAAAAACGTTTAACATATCAAAACTGAAACTCATTATGGCACAGAAAAGATTATTTCGCTCTACTTCAAGCAAAGTGCTTGGTGGCGTTTGTGGCGGTGTAGCAGAATATTTCGATGTTGATCCTACTCTCGTACGTATCGCTTATCTTCTCCTGGAGTTCTGCACTGCATTCTTCCCTGGTATCTTGTTGTACATCATCTGTTGGATTATCGTTCCTGAGAAGCGATAGGGTATTGTTCGTTGGACTTCAACTTGAACTAAAACAGTGATTCCTATGAATGTTGACAATGCAAAATCACAAATGAGGAAGGGAATGCTTGAGTATTGCAT
>CACYEC010000494.1 GCA_902773225.1 uncultured Bacteroidales bacterium | reverse complement strand
CATCATGGTTACATCCGACACGGTGACGCTACCGTCGCCGTTCACGTCGCCCATATCGTCATTGGCCCCACCTTCGATCTCAATTCCATATAGTTCGAAATAAGCCCTGAAAGCATTGATGGCCATCTCACCATTAGGATAGAAGAGGTCGTTGCTGTCTCCAACAATCAGTTTGCTGTGGTCTTCTCCCTCGATGTCAAGACGATCGAACACACCTTGGAATCTCAAGCCCCTTGACGAATTGCCGAGTTCAAATTTGGCGGCACCAGGCGTGGTACTGCTGATGGTCACTCCGCTAAACACGATATTTAGCAAGTTGGCAGAGATGGCCGGATCCCACTTGATGATGAAGGGCTGGCCTGCCGCAACTGCTGTGGTGTCTTTGAAATTGATAATCAGGGTACCATTTGAGAATGAAGCCGATTCGAGCACCTTCAGATGATAACCAGGACTCAGATTGGCAGCCAACAGTTCTTCTGTCAACTCGAATGGAAGACAGAGCGTGTTCCATTTCCCATTCATATAGAGGGTGCGGCCTTTCAGTTTCACGTTTGTGGTTTTTTCTTCGTCAAAGTGTTCCATCAAGATGTCTCTGTTGTTGGTGGCATCGTCTTCCAACAAGATATGTTGGAATGTCATGTTGGCTGTGATGACATAGTTAGTGGCTTCGAGGGTGAAGGTATAGGTTGCGTCACTGCCGTCAAGCGAGTTGCTATGGGCTTGCGGGGTGGTGTCGTTAGCCTTCACATTGCTAATGCGATAGCCAGGATTGTTGAAAGAGAAACTGACGGTATCACCTGCACCGGCATAGAAAACGCTATCAACTTCCAAACCTACGGCATAGGCATTGATGCCACTCACGTCGTAGGTGGTCACAATGTCACCGAATTCAATGTTCAGACCCTCGGTGTTACAGGTGACACTGTAGGCGTGCTTCGCTTCACTCCACGACTGGCTATGATAGCAGTTGGTCATGCTGAATGCACTTCCCGTCTCATCATAGTTCATACCCTTGTGCTTGTAAATGCCAGAGTAAATGCCATTCTCGTAGCAGTCGGTAAGTGTCTTGCCTTCTGAAGAGGTACACCACCCGATGAATGCACCGGCATAACTGTCATCATAGTTGAAACCAGTACCCAAACGGCCTTCAAACGCACAGCCCTTGATGTTGATGGTGGCTGTGCGGCCATGCCCTACAAAGCCACCAACATGCGGACCGTTGGTGCTGTTGGGGCGTGAACTGATGTAAGCCTTCACAAGACAGTTCTCGATGTTGACCGTGGAGTTGTTTAAAGCATATGCAACGAGTCCTGCAGAATGGATTCCTCCTGATATTGCACCGCCGATGACGAGGTTTTTGAAGTTGGCATTTCCCACGTAACAGAAAGGTGCCATGGGCTCTTCATGCGTGTCATCAAGAATTCTCATGGTAAGGGTATGGCCATTGCCGTCGAAGGTGCCGCTGAATGGGTGTTCTTCCGAATACCCCACCACAATGTCTTTGTCGCATGTGATGTCGGCCATCATCTTGGCGTTGGTATTGGCGACTCCCTGTGTCACCAGTGTGGCGAGGTTGTTCCAATCGGAATTTGTATAGAGCAACAGAGGAGCCGCCTCACTGCCTAAGTCGTTGACAAAGGTGCAGTTGGCATTGGGATATGCCCCTGTCCATGCGTTGAGTTGAGAAGACAGCACATGGAAGCGTGTGGCTTTATTGGGAGCCAGCATGCTCGTGTTGCCAATCCAGTTGGTATAGGGGTCGATACCATAGTAATACACGTCTTCCATGCTGCTGCAGCCCGAGAGCATGTTGTTGGCATTGGTGATGGTGGTCGGGATGATAATTGTTTTCAACTTTTGACACCCCTCAAACATACTGGTTCCCTTGCCGTCGTTGGCACTCGCATCAAATGATTCCACATGGAGGGTTTCCAAACGCTCGCAATAGTAGAACATGCCTTCAAAACTGGTCACCTTACTGGTGTTGAAATTTGCGAGGTTGAGACTCTCCAGATGGTTGCAGTTGGAGAACATCTCTTTCATGCTGGTGGCCTGACTGGTGTCGAAAGCACTCAGGTCAAGTGTCTGCAATTTCGAACACATCTTAAACATCTGCGAGAAATCAGTGCACTTCGAGGTGGCGAGATGGCTCACATCCAAAGAGGTAAGCGCCACGCAGCCACGGAACATCTCCGACATGTTGGTGGTCTCACTGGTGTTCAAGTACTGCATGCCCTCTATTTCAGATAGGGAATTGCAACCATAAAACCATCTTGAGGTGTCCTTTGGGCGAGCATAGCTGAAAGAAGGTGTGAACACCACCTTCTGAATTTTGTTTTGGTAGTCTTGTAAATTGAACCAAGGAATTTCGGAGTCCTCTTCGGTTAACAAGTATTTCACGCCAGTGCGCTGTTCATACCGTCCGTCATGATAGAAGGTGAGCATGTTGTCTGCATATACCACATATGATATGCCTTCATAGTGATCGGCCAAACCAATGTTTGTAAAACTTCCCCACCCGTCAGGGGTTGTCCACCCCAAGTCGGTATTGGAGAAAAGCGATGACTGATATTTGGACACCTCTGTATCAGGCACATACAGTGATATGTTGCCAATAGACTTGGCATCGCCTCCTATGCCACCTTCGTGAAATAAGAACACATCGTTGTATTCCCAAGTGGGCGGAGTGGTAGCCTTTACGATGACGTCTGTCAGGTTGGGAAGGTCGATGAAGGCACCCGAGCCAATGGTTGTCATTGTTGAGGGAAGTGTCACCTTGACCAGGTCATGGCATCCCTTGAAGGCATAGTTGCCTATACGTGTCACACCTTCCGGTAGCGTAACCGAAGTGATGCTGTTGCAAAACCTGAATGCCATGTCTGACACCTTAGTCACATTGTAAGTGGTTCCACTGACGGTGATGGTGGCGGGCACCACCACTTGCCCAGCCGAATAGTGGGGTATGCTGGCATTGCGGCCCGAACCAAGCCATGCCTCCGAGCCAACGAGAGTGTATTCAGCATTGATTTCCTTGCCGTCAACAGTGACAGTGCCAGTCACGATGTTGCCTGCCATGCAGAAAGAATGGACGACCAACAGCAGAAAGATGATGGAAATATTTTTTTTCATGTCTTTTGTTTTTTAGGAAAATCTTTCTTCACTCATCTTTATAATTGTTATATACGTTTTTTCTCATGGTGAGAACATCTTCCTTAGTTTGATGTATAGGTGCTTCCCCAAGTGCTCGAATGCAACGGTCTATTTTATCAGCAGACCAGAAATAGAAATTTTTGCCCTCATCAACATGGTCTTCACCGCTTGCCTTTATTTTGATGACCCAGTCGTTGATGGTGTTCCAAGCACGTTGTCTGTTTTTCTCGGGTACCACGGTGTCTTCGTAGCTGTGGTAAAGATAGATGGCATGCTGCGGTTGCCATCCCATGGTCATGTTGTTGCTTTCAAGTGCAAAATGGAGGTCTTCCATCAAACCGCGGTGAGTGGGAAGTGGTATGCCTTCTGCCTGAGTATAATTGGGAGTGGCAGTCAGCAAGTTTTTGAAATATTGATAACCTTCGGGCTTCAGTATTTTATTCAAATATGCCTTGCCATCCGATGTGATCACGTTACGGAAATAGGTGGCATCGCCATTCTTTCCATTATTATATAAGTTTACCCACGCGGCAGTAATATCATCGGTGGTCTTTTCTTTTTGTGTGAGCCAGTCGAGAATGCCTGTTTCGAGGAAACGAGCGTCAAGATATTCACTCACCTGGTGGTTCTTCATATAAGGATTGCAGTCGCACATACCCTTCAGAATAAGGGGCAGCACCACAGGCATCGACATCTGCTTGCCTTGGATGTCTTTTTCCATATAATACATGAGCGTGGACATGAGGTCGTATGGGCCGTCGCCGCACACCGAACCTGCCAGCTGTAGTTCGTCAGTCAAACCGTTCTGCTCGATGAAACGCTGTGTGGCCAAAGCCACAGAGGCACCTTGAGAATAACCCATTGTTATGGTACGCCAATTGTCGCTGAACGGATGCCTTATCTTGTTGACAGCAGACGAGGTCTCGTAGAGCTTCTTTCCATAGCGCACAGCATCTACCACTTGGCGAGCTGTCAGTTCCTGATAGAGATAAGGATGGGCGTAGCTCTTTGTAAAACCATAGCCTTCGTAGTCGGGCAAGATGACAAGATTGTAAAATTCCTGATATTTTTGATCGGCGGCAAATCCTGTTCCGCTGCCTGCATAGTTCATAAGCATGCTCACGTCTGAACGGAAACTACCTTCTTTGCTATAACTTGTAGGACATTCTTTGTTGCTCGTAATCGTCACATGACAACCTACGATGATATTGTTGACGTAGTCACAATCTTCGTCGGGCATACATGCCATGCTGGAAAGGGTTATTTCCTCTCCATCAGCATTGATGGATGGGTAAAGATAATTGAACCACCACAAATCGAGATACCAGTTGGAGTCTTTTTCATAGAAGTCTGAACCGGCAATGGCCTTGCGACGTGCCATCCGTTTTTTTGCGGTATCCACCTCCGTATTCCATTCTATGTTTTCCACCTTCATGAGGGTGTCGGCGTTTTGGGTGGTAGGGTCTGTCACAACTACCCGCTTCATGGTCATCGTGGCATGCCCCATATTGGTGATGGTGGCATCGGCAGCGTTAACCTCTGCAGGAATGTCATTGATAGCAGATTGAGCCCACGCAGTGCCAGCACTGCAAAAGATGAGGAAGGCGGTGAGCGCCCATGTTTTCATTTGCTTCATAATTTTCATTTGTTCCTAAAATCCGCAAATATTTAATTTATCATTATTTATAAGTTCCTGAGCAACAAAAAGTTGCTCAGGATTTTGTAATGTCAGAAATT
>CACYEC010000493.1 GCA_902773225.1 uncultured Bacteroidales bacterium | reverse complement strand
TCGCCAGAGTATTTGAAGAATGAAGGTGAGGAAGGACTGACTGTGCCTTTGCCGCCAAAGGTGACGTTGCCTTCGCCGATGATGCTGCCGTTCATGGTCACGGTGGCGTTGCTGTTGGCTACGTCGAACTCAGTGTCGCTGTAAAGGTTGGCATCGCGGTTGGTTGAGGTATTGCCACCAGTGTAGTTCCATCGGCCGCCGTCCCATATCCAGTTCTGCCCGAATTCGGCTGAAGCGCCTATGCTGCTTGCCGCATCCCCGTTGCGCAGTGAAGAGAAACTGATGGTGCCTTCATGAAGAACGGTAGCTCCTGTATAGTTGTTGTCGGACGAAAGGATGAGAGTACCTTCTCCTGTCTTGTTCACGGAAGTAGTTCCAGAGATTTTGCCCTTGCCCGAGATGGTCACCGTAGAAGCGGTGTTCACAACCACGGCTGATGGTTTTACGTCGTTTGGCACATCCACCTTGCTGTCATCGGTGGGTGAGAACAAGACTTTTCCACCATCGGTGTAAAGACCATTGTCCCAGTTCTGGTCGGTTGTGTTCCAACTACCGTCCTGGGTGACCCATGTAAAGTCGGCGGTGTAATTGTCGCAATCCACCATTTCCACGTGGGCTGGTTGGGTCTTACAGGTCACCAGGTCGGAGTAATCTGAACTGATGTCACCTTTCACAGCCTTGATGCGGAAGGTGTATGAAGTGCCAGGCTCAAGACCTGTCAGCGTCGTTTCTTCAGCATTGGCTTCTGTGGTGACGATAGGAGTGTAGGCTCCGTTTTTCTGAATCTCAACTACGAAACCATCCTCGTCGTCGGTGAAGTCGTACCAACAAAGTGTGACAGAGTTGTCGGTGGTCGATTTCTTGTCGGCGAGAATAGGACGGCGGAGGAAGAGCGTCCTGTTTTCTTTGGTCAGGCTGTTGATATAGTTTTCAATATTGGCATAGCCGTTGTCGGCAATGGTCATGGCGTCGTTGGCTTTTGGATTCGTCCCGTTGGCGTTTTCCCAGTCGTCGGGCATACCGTCACCGTCGCTGTCTTTGGCTTTGGCCCAAGACTTCACTCCCCATGAGGTAGGTGCGCCGATTGGCAATTGGTACTCCGAAGAGATGATGGCACCTTCTTTGCCGAACGATTTCACTTGATGCACCATCAAGTAGTCAGCCAGGTCGCGGTAGGGGAGGGTGGCACCCACTTCGGGAAGCAGGGAGTCTATTAGGGCTGTCGCATTCCATGTGGGCAGTTCGGGATAAGCGTAGGGCTTGCTCTCGAATGTCGGACCACCGCTGTATTCATTATGGGGTATCTCGTATGGATTGAACTTGCCGTCGGCGTTCCGGTCCTGCCAGTTGTCGGCGGCGTAGATGTGGAAGTCGCTGTTGCCACTTGTGATGGCGTTCCCGCCACCTGCCGGACCATTGATGAACAGGTTGTTGGTGGTGTTAACGTAGGAACTGCCTTGTGAGTCGCCGCCCATCAGGTAGCAACCGCTTTTCCAATTATATACAAGGCAGTTGACATATTGGTTACGTCCCTTGATTTTGTTGTTGCGCGTATCGTTGTCACAGTAGAAGTTGCGGTAGAGCGTGATATTGTCGGCTTGAATCAAACCACCTGCTGAGTGGGAGAGCAATCCCTGGCCGACAAGACAGTATTGCAAGGTGATGTCGCTGGGAGCGGTGCGTTTGTTGTCCCAGTTGATGGAGAATGTCTCGTCCAGACCCCAGGCAATGGAACAGTGGTCGAAAATCATGTTCGTGCCATTGGCGATGCCTGCGGCGTCCTTACCCGAGGAACCGTTCTTGCCCATGCGGAACTTCATGTAGCGCACGATGATGTTGTCGGCACTGGAGAAGGTCACACCGTCACCATAGACAATGACGCCCTCGCCTGGGGCAGTCTGACCAGCCACATACAGGTTGGCGGCGAAACTCATGCGCGACTTGATGTTGATGACACCGCATACATCGAACACCACAATGCGGTTAGGTTGGCTCACGGCATCGCGAAGGGAACCCGAACCTGAGTCGTTGAGGTTGGTCACATGATAGACGGTACCATAACGTCCGCCTGTGGCATAGCACCCAAAACCTTCTGCGCCAGGGAAGGCAAGTTGCTTTTGGCCGATGACGGCTTCTGATGGCAGCAAAGCCAACAGCAATAAGATGATGAGGTGTTTCATATTCACTTTTGTTTTAATTTGTCCTTTAGAAATTGCCCCGTATAACTGTGCTCGCATTCCGCCACTTCTTCTGGGGTGCCGGTAACTACGATATAGCCTCCCTCCTTGCCGCCCTCTGGCCCCAAGTCGATGATGTAATCGGCGCATTTGATGATATCCATGTTGTGCTCGATGATGATGATGGAGTGTCCGCGACTGATGAGTGACTGGAAAGCGTTTAGCAGTTTGTTGATATCGTGGAAATGGAGACCGGTGGTTGGCTCATCGAAGATGAAGAGGGTGGGGACATGCTTCTCCTGGCTGAGGTAATAGGCCAGTTTCACGCGTTGGTTCTCACCGCCAGAGAGGGTGGAGGAGGTCTGGCCCAGTTTGATGTAACCCAAACCTACATCCTGGAGCGGACGGAGTTTGTCGCAAATCTTTTTTTCCTTGTACAGGGTGAAGAACTCCACAGCCTGGTTCACCGTCATGTTGAGGATGTCGTAGATGTTTTGTCCATGGTATTTCACGTCGAGAATCACATCCTTGAAACGCTTGCCGTGGCATGCCTCGCATTCCAGCACCAAGTCGGCCATGAACTGCATCTCCACGGTCACGGTTCCCTCGCCTTTGCATTCCTCGCAACGGCCACCCTCCGTGTTGAAGGAGAAATAAGCCGCCGTGAAACCCATCTGGCGTGCGAGTTGTTGTTGGGCCATCAGTTTGCGTATCTCGTCGTAGGCACCAAGGTATGTCACAGGGTTGCTGCGGGTGGAGGTGCCGATAGGGTTCTGATCGACAAACTCCACTTTCTTTATCATGTCGAGGTCGCCATCCAGCCCGGCGTACTGTCCTGGGGCGTCGCACACCTCGTCGAGATGACGTTTGAGGGCGCGGAAAAGGATGTCGCGGACAAGGGTCGATTTGCCGCTGCCGCTCACTCCGGTCACAACCGTCATCACATTGAGGGGTATTTTCACATCAATGCCCTTGAGGTTGTTCTCGCGTGCGGACTTCACGAGGATGTAGTTGTTCCATGGACGACGGCTCTCTGGCACAATGATTTCCTCCAGTCCCAGCAGGTATTTCACCGTGTAGGATTTGGAGGCGCTCTCATCGCTCGTGAAGATGTCGGGATGAGTCTCTTTGTCTTCTTCTTTTTTGTCAGTATGCTCCGCGTCGTCTATGTGCGCAAGGAGGCGTTCCTTGTCGAGTTGGCGGTAGTCGCCTTGCCATACCACACGACCGCCTAAACGTCCAGCGTCGGGACCTATGTCAATGATGAGGTCGGCCTCGCGGATGATTTCCTCGTCATGTTCCACTACAACAACTGTGTTGCCTAACTTCTGCAACTGCCTGAGTACATGAATCAGGCGCTGGGTGTCGCGGCTGTGAAGACCGATGCTGGGCTCATCGAGGATATACAGACTGCCTACAAGGTTGCTGCCCAGGCTTGTGGCCAGGTTGATGCGTTGGCTCTCACCGCCAGAGAGCGAGTTGCTCAGGCGGTTCAGCGTAAGATAGCCTAAGCCTACCTCGTCGAGGAATCTCAGGCGGTTCTTGATTTCCACCATGATTCGTCGGCTCACTTCTTTGTCGTGTTCGTTGAGTTCAAGATGGTCGAAGAACTGTATGAGTTCGGTCACTGGTATATCCACCAATTCTGTGATGGCGCGCCCACCCACTTTCACGTAGGTGGCTTCTTTCTTCAATCGGGTGCCATGACACATCGGGCAGACTGTCTTGCCGCGGAAACGGCTCAGCATCACGCGGTACTGGATTTTGTATTGGTTGTCGCGGACCATCTGGAAAAAAGAGTCGATACAGACTGACTCATGGATGTCCTCGCCTGGCAGACCGTGCCACAGCACGTCTTTCTGGTCCTGGGTCAAGGCGTAATATGGGGTGAAGATGGGGAAATGGTTGTATCGTTCTGCCCTGCGGATGAACTCGTCTTTCCATTGGCTCATCTTCTCTCCTCGCCAACAAATCACAGCACCTCCATAGACGCTGAGTTCCTGGTCGGGAATGACCAGACGCTCGTCAATGCCCATCACCTTGCCGAAACCCTCACATTCCGGACATGCACCTACAGGGGAGTTGAACGAGAACAGATGCTCGTGAGGCTCCTCAAATGTTGTGCCGTCTGCTTCGTAACGGGTGGAGAACACATAAAGGTTGTCGGTGGGTGAGTTGTTGAGTTTGTCATTGCCATTCCCTTTGGTATGGCTGAAAAAGCGGAGCATGCAGGTACCGTTTCCTTCGTAGAATGCGGTTTCGGTGGAGTCCATCAAGCGGTTGATGGTGGCTTTTTCTGTTGAAACGCTCATGCGGTCCACCACAATGTTGATCAGTGGCGAGATGTCCTCGTTTTTCGGATGTGCGGCAAGGTAGTCGTCAATGCGTTGGATTTCCCCGTTGATTTCCAGACGGCTGTAGCCTTCCTTGATGTCCATCTCGAGTTGTTCGCGCAGTGTGCGGTTGCCATGAACCACCAACGGAGCCAGTAGCACGAATTTGGTCCCTGGCTCCTGAGAAACCATGCAATGAGCCACATCCTCGATGGTGTGTTTCTTTACTTCTGTTCCGCTCACAGGAGATATGGTATGGCCTATCTTGGCATAGAGCAAACGGAGATAGTCGTAAATCTCTGTTGAGGTGCCTACGGTGGAACGTGGGTTGCGGCTGATGACCTTCTGCTCTATCGCTATGGCAGGAGGAATGCCTTTGATGTAGTCGCATTCGGGTTTGCCCATACGGCCAAGAAACTGACGGGCATAACTCGACAGACTTTCCACGTATCTTCGCTGGCCTTCGGCGTAGAGCGTGTCGAACGCCAGCGACGACTTGCCGCTGCCGCTGACACCGGTAATCACCACAAAACGTCCCCTCGGTATCTCGAGGTTGATGTTCTTGAGGTTGTTCACCCGCGCTCCCTTTATTTGTATGTAGTTGTCTGGTTTGGACATAGTGCTGTTGATGTGTCTCTTTGTTGCTGTTGGTGTTTCTACAGTACTTTCTTCAGTGCGTCGAGGTCAGCGTCGGTTGTGGCCCAACTCGTCACGAAACGGCATATCATGTTCTCGCTGTCATAGGGTCCCCAGTGGGTGAAAGCCACATGTTTCTCCAAGGTCTTCACCCGCTTGTTGGGGATGATGACGAACTGCTGGTTGGTGGGCGAGTCGATATAGAACCTGTAGCCTTTGGCGGTGAGCAGACTCTTCAGTCGCATCGCCATGTCGATGGCGTGGCGAGAGATGCGGAGATAGAGGTTGTCGGAGAACAAGGCGTCGAATTGCACACCCGTAAGTCTGCCTTTGGCAAGCAGGGCACCGTGGCGCTTGATGATGGTGAAGAAATGCTTGGGCGCGTTTTGATGGGTGAAAACCACAGCCTCGCCGCAGAGGGCACCTACCTTGGTGCCGCCGATGTAGAACACGTCGCAATGCTTGCATAGCCAGGGCAAAGTAACCTCCGTGGAGGCTGCCAGTCCGTACCCCATGCGCGCGCCGTCGATGAAGAGGGTAAGACCGAAATCTTGGCAAACCTGATAGATGTCCGACAGTTCTTCTGCACTGTAGAGGGTGCCGAGTTCAGTGGGGAAGGAGATATAGACCATGCCAGGCTGGGCCAGATGGTCGCGGCTCTCGTCATTGACAAACCATTCCATGTAATCGCGAAGGTCGGAAGCCTTTAGTTTGCCCTCATGTCCTTCCAACTCGATGACCTTATGCCCGCTGGCTTCAACTGCACCGGCTTCATGGATGCTGACGTGTCCTGTATTAGCCGCTATCACCGCTTCGTAACTCTGCAGCATTCCGTCGATGACGGTGGCATTGGTCTGGGTACCGCCCGTCAAAAGGAATACTTGGGCATCCTCGCTTTCGCAGGCTTTTTGTATCTTCTGCTTGGCGTCGTCTGAGTATTTGTCGAAACCGTATGTGAGCGTCAACTCGTCGTTGGTCCGGAAGAGGTGTTCCATCACCATGGGATGGGCACCGTTGTTATAGTCGCTTTCTAAAGATATCATGCTTTTATAGTTTTAGCAGTAGAATAAAACATCGCCCAGGATGGAACCAGTGATAATGATACCGAAGAATTTTTCCATCTGATGGGTCGAATGGTTTCAAATTACAAATTTATAATTAAAAAATCAAATTCCCCCTTTTTTAAGAATGTTTTTTTCCCTCACCCCCAAAAAAGCGCCATTGCCGGAATGTTCCAAAGCAATGACTTTCTGTTTGGCTTTGCTATTGCTTGATCGCATTTTAGACCGTTGACCATTGAAATGAGAATGAAGGCAGAAATATCGTAAAATGAATTTGAGATTATGTTTGGTAAAATAGAATGTAAGGGGGAGTTGTTATTCGAGTCACCTGAAAAAATATCCATCACAAGCATTTTCTCGTTGTTTTATTTGTTTTTATTTTCAACAATTGCTACTTTTGCCTTGCCGTCTATACCTTCTTCTCATGAAATGGTTGACGGACTTATATATAAAAAAGACGTTTTCAAACGTTTGTCTTTGTGACTCGTGAATCTCGCAAATTCCATTCTTCACAAACAGACAAATGACAACGAAGCGTCTGCGTAGTGCGTTTCAGAACATTTCCCGTCTTTTTGGCGAGTAAGTGCTGTATATACGTACTGGCGTAGGCCAACTGCGTTGTCTATCCTGTTGTGAAGAGGCAATGCGAGAGCCTACGAGTCCAGGATAGTCAATTGAACAGCACCTGCGCCTTTTTTGTGTCTAAGTTCTAAATAAGTTCTAAAAAAGGTAATTTCTGTCTAATCTGGGGTGCTTGAGGCAGAAAAACACAATTCAATCAAAATCAGCAGTATTATGAAAGCAAAAAAACTTCTCACAAGATTGATTTGCGCCCTTACAGTACTTTGGTCTCCATATCTACGTGCACAGACTGAAGACATCGTAGGGGCTGACAATCCCATTGTTCAGAAACTCAGACACGACATGGTGAGAGTTGCAGGTGGCACATTCATGATGGGTGCCACCGAGGAACAGGTTGATGAAGCGCAAGTGTGTGAAAAGCCTGTGCATGCCGTGACGCTCTCTACATTTCTCATTGGAAAATATGAGGTTACACAACAACAATGGCAAACCATCATGGGCTATAATCCATCTGATAATCAAGGAGAGACTTTACCAGTAGAAAACGTCACTTGGAATGAGTGCCATGAATTCATTAAACGACTCAACAATCTGACTGGTTGCCATTTTCGATTGCCATCAGAGGCTGAATGGGAGTATGCTGCTCGAGGTGGGGTAAGGAGTCAGCGTTACAAATATTCAGGCAGTAACAATATAGATAATGTTGCTTGGTATGATTATGCACACTTCGATTGGGAACAGGAGGGGGAAGACGGACAATCATCAGTATTGCCGTCAGCCGAGATTTACCACACACATTCAGTAGGCGAGAAAACGAGCAACGAACTGGGTCTCTTCGATATGTCAGGAAACGTAGGGGAATGGTGCAACGACTGGGCTGATTGGGATAACGGAAAAAATGTTTATACAGAAGATTCCGTAACCGATCCCAAAGGACTATCTAACGGCACGGTATGCGTAGTAAGAGGAGGTAGTTTCCTTGATCAGGAGCAGTCTTGCCGTGTATCCAGTAGAAGTGGCATGTCTCCTGATAGCGCAAGCAAAACAATCGGTTTTCGATTGGCTCTTGATGTATCAGCCACGGCGCCATCCCTACAATTAGTAGTGGTTAAAAAAGATGGTACAGAGTCTCGATTCCCTCTGAATCGTTACCCGAAGGTCTGTGTGATGGACAAAAACATTCTTATTGAGTCTGAAGGTCAGATTCTCACATTCGAGACCGAGAATACGGAGAGAATCTACTACGAACCATACATTGTAACAAACATTAAAAACAATGAAACAGATGAACCCTTTATCACCATTAACGGGAAGGACGTTGTCTTGAATAATTTGACAGCCAATGCAACCGTAGAAATCTATGATATTAACGGACAATTGTTACGGTCTGTCAAAGCCAGCCAAATCGTTCAGATGAGCCTTGCAAAATATCCTGTGGGTGTATATGTTGTGAAAGCAAACGAGAAAACCTTTAAAATTTTGAACAGATGAAACAGATGATAAGACATGCTATGACGATTGTCATACTCGTGCTGATGACTCCACAGGTGGCATCAGCTCAGCAGGAGGCCTTTTTTATTTATCAGAACGACGGTGACTTTAACGCATTTCTATATGACGACATCGACAGTATTGTTTTCAGCTGTATAGGTCTTGACAGTTTGATATATGATGAGCCTGTAGTTCAAGAAGTGTACAGGTCAGGAAGTGTCAGCCGCATAGCACTGGAAACAATAGACAGTATCAAATTGCGCGCTCCTGAACCCATATTCAAGGACGACATATTCCACTTGACAGCGGAACATATCCCTTACATCACTCAGGTCAACGACATGACCATCACATTCAAGGGTGATACTCCAGAAGGAATGTTGCCTAAAGAAGACCAGATTGTGGTGAGTGACATTTTTGAAGAACCATTCAGCAATGGTTTTGCAGGACGTGTCATCATTGTTGATAATGGTGGTTTTCGGGTGGAAGTCGTTTGTGAGGAAGTGGCCATTACCGATGTTTACGAGCAACTCGTATGTGTAGGTAAGTCGTTGTCCATCCCCAAAGATTCGACGGAGGCCAAGGTGCATGTTCGCCGGTTGTCAGGTGAAGGTGTCACGACATTCGATATGGGTAAATTTAGTTGGGACGTGGCTGACTTCTTGACAGTGAGCGACTCTCCCGACTTGACACTTGACTATGCCTTCAATATCAAATGGAGACAGCACCCTGTAGTGAAACTTAAGCTTACAGGTGTACACGAGGTAGCCATTGACTTTAAGATGGAGAAGAAATTCGGAGACAATAAACCTACCGAGCCTAAATGGTTGGGTTTTATTCCTATACCCACAGGTGTCGTCGGATTGTACTGCAAAGTGAATTATGGAGTATTCTATGAATTCAAAGGCGGTGTGGAACTGAAAGGAACAATACCTATCACTTTGACCCATGTGAACGGATTCAACTGGGATAGTTATGGATTCAATGCCATCAACGATTTTCAAAGCAAATTCGATATGCCTGAACTTACTCTCCAACTCAAAGGTTCTGCCCAGGTGGGCTTAGCAGCGCAACTTTCGCTTGGCATCATGAGCGAGAAGGTGGTCGGTGCTACATTGACACTGAAAATGGGACCTAAATTGAGTGCGGCTTTCGAAATGAATGCCGAAGGAGTGATCGACTGGAATAGATACAAACTCATTAAAGACACAAAAATAACAATGGAATTAGCAGGTGAATTTTCAGCTGGCTATAAAATCTGTGGTAAGTCGGGTGAATTCGAGAGTCTAAAATTGCCCATCAAGATTTCTAATAGTTTTGGGAAGAAGGAATGGTATCTTATGCCGGAGTTCACAACACCTCAATTGAAATATATCAATGACGAAATGGAAGAAAACGTAAAGGGTCGTTTCACCACTGATGTGTCTCGTAACCTGATGTTGCCTGTATATCCAGGCATAGGAGTGTATGATAAAGCCGGGAATACAATTGAAGAGCGATTCAGCACTGAAAAATACTGGAATCTAAATGCGTTCGGTGAGGAAAGCAAGAAGCCTACACCCTATACCTTCGACATAGAAGGAATGAAAAAGGATCAAGATTACATAGTTAGACCTGTGTTCAAACTGCTTGGTGGACGTTTCTTGGCAACGCCGAAGACAGATTTCAAGGCACAGTCCCTGAACGTTTCCAAAAAACTGGTATATGCCAAGGCTGGGCGGTCGGAAACCGTTGACATAATGGGAAGCACTGGTACATATTTGCTTGAGAACGATAATCCCTATGTGGCTGATTGCTATGTAATCGGTCATGTGTTGCACGTTGATGCCAAAAAGGAGGGGCGTTGCCGACTGAAAGTGAAAGCCCGCGACAGTCAAGAATCGGTTTCCGTGCTGGTTGATGTAACGGGGTATTCGTACGATAAGGACAATGGACAGCCTCTCTCTGCAAGCACAGGAAGCGATATCATCGATAAAATGGTGAGCGACATGGTTTTTGTGGAAGGCGGTACATTCCAAATGGGTGCCACTGTCGAGCAAGAAGGGGATGCAGAGGACAACGAGAAACCTGTCCACCCCGTGAAACTCGACTCCTACTATATCAATAAATATGAGTTGACACAAGATATCTGGGAAGAGGTGATGGGAGAGAACCCATCGACAGACAAAGGTGCCAAACGACCTGTTACAGACATCAACCGCGAGCAGATAGAGGAATTCCTGAATAAACTCAATGCCATCACTGGATATACATTCCGATTGCCCACTGAGGCTGAATGGGAGTTCGCCGCACGCGGAGGAGGCGAATCACAGGGATACAAGTATGCAGGTAGTAACGATGTCAGTGATGTGTTCTCAGGCCAAGGGTCTTGGTATAGCCATACTTCTGTGGGACGTAAGCATGCCAATGAGTTGGGACTCTATGATATGTCGGGCAATGTATGGGAATATTGCAACGACATCTACAATGCCTACGCTTACGACCCTGAGATAGTCATCAATCCACAGGGTCCCTCGTTTGGTAGTGGCTACGTTATACGCGGTGGTGGAGTCGGTCAATACGATAATGGTATCGGTTGTGGACGTGTTTCGAAGCGTGGTGGATCTTCGGGTGGAAGAAATGTGGGCTTTCGCTTAGCCTATAGTGTGCGTGACAATCTGCCACTCACCGAATTTGAACAGACCTACAACTCTATGGTTGAAATTGAGGGAGGCACTCTAACGTTAGGAGCCACAGAAGAGCAGAATGGTGCAGCGAGTGACAACGAATACCCGCAGCACCCAGTCAAGATTTCGCCTTTCATGATCTCCAAGACAGAGGTGACTCAAGAATTGTGGTACAACGTTATGCATGATACTCCATCGGAGGATAAGGGAGCAAAGCGCCCTGTCACCAATGTAAGTTGGGACCGAGTACAAGAATTCATCAGTCGTCTCAATTCGCAAACGGGTTTGGCTTATCGCCTCCCCACAGAGGCTGAGTGGGAATTTGCTGCTCGCGGTGGAACCCATTCTATGGGGTTTAAATATGCTGGTAGCAACGATGTGAGCGAGGTGTTCTCAGGACAAGGAACTTGGTATAGTCATACTTCTGTGGGACGTAAGAAGGCCAACGAGTTGGGGCTTTACGACATGTCGGGCAATGTCTGGGAATATTGTAGCGACACCTACAATGCTTTTGCTTACGACCGTGAACTCCGTGCCAACCCCACAGGTCCCATTATGGGAAGTAACCACACCATTCGTGGTGGTGGAGTGGGACAATATGACAAAGGAGATGGTTGTGGCCGCGTTTCAAACCGTGGAGGTTCTGATGGAGGACGCAACATAGGTTTCCGTCTTGCATTGAGTAATTATAATTCCGAAGGTGAAACGGAATTGCAGCGCCTGCTACATGATATGGTGTTTGTGGAGGGAGGAATCTTTGTCATGGGTGATAATGAACACGATGACAATGAACGTCCGGCGCATCCAGTTATCTTGTCGTCGTACTATATTAGTAAATTCGAGGTGACGCAGGACCTGTGGAAATTGGTCATGGATGAGGAACCTTCAACTGATAAAGGTGCTAAACGTCCTGTAACTGATGTCTCGTGGGAAAGCGTTCAAGAATTCATAACTCGTCTCAATGCCATGACTGGATACTCTTTCCGGTTGCCCACAGAGGCGGAATGGGAATATGCAGCACGAGGAGGTAACCGTAACAAAAAGTATGCCTATTCAGGAAGCGATAATGTGGACGAGGTGTTCTCAGGACAAGGATCTTGGTATAGCCATACTTCTGTGGGTCGTAAAAAAGCCAACGAGTTGGGGCTTTACGACATGTCGGGCAATGTATGGGAATATTGCAATGACTGGTACAATGCCTTTGCTTATGATGTGGAAACCGTGCGAAATCCGCAAGGTCCACAGAATGGATCAGCACATTCCATTCGTGGTGGTGGAGTGGGACAATATGATAAAGGAGGCGACTGCGGACGAGTGTCGAAACGAGGAGGTTCTAACGGCGGTCGCAACGTTGGCTTCCGATTAGCAGCAAGCAGCCTCAACCCCAACACACCCCCTAGTGGCGGAGAAGTACGTTCATGGTAGTTTTCAGTTGAATCGGAATGGACATCAACGTTGTTTTCACTGTTTGAGAAACACCATAGGCCGAGAAAAAAACAACCGACACTTTTCGGGGGAGCAGATTTTGGTTTGCTCCCCCAATTGGGTACGCTCAGCATGAGTAAAGCCTAACGGGTGCAAGTCCCGTGCGAGTCCTAATAGTAGCAATTATACAGCCATCGATGTCAGCATTACGGGTGACGACAGAGGTTCAAGGCAAGGTTACCCGTCGTGAGGTGGAATCAGCTTGATTCGTACCTCAAATAGAACCCATAATATGAACTGCTGTATGCCAAACGGCTTGTATCGGTGTTTATTCCAATGTTTGATTTACAGTGGTGCGAGAGGTGAGTACACGCCAAAGTAGGAAATAATTACCTACAATTAGTGTTTACCTCAACTTGATTATTGGTATTATAGGGTTTCCCGCTCTTTTTCTTGTTTTTTTTTGTCTTTTAGGAAAATAAGTACTACTTTTGCATCATTGAAATATTGTCTATGGAAAAACAAGAAGAGAAGCCGAGAAAAATCCCATACGGGAAGCAGAACTGGGAGGACATGCGCCTTCAGAATTGTTACTATGTAGATAAGACCCACTACATACC
>CACYEC010000492.1 GCA_902773225.1 uncultured Bacteroidales bacterium | reverse complement strand
GCCTTGTTGGGCACTACGGCCTGTTTTAAAGGCACTACAGGTCGTATCTGCTCATCAATCTTAGTACGTTTTGTGTTGCTTAACTTTGGGTTTACACCCAATAATTCCTGTCCAACTTGCAGACTCAGTGGACAATCCGTCAGGATCAGCTCCCCGTCGAGCGAGGCGCTGTAGGTTAAGTCTTTGCCAATATTGATATTAGCCACAATCTTGCCGTTAGGCGAAGTGAGTTTCTCCATCCTGTCGGCCAGGGCGCTGTTTGCAAGTCCAGCTATCAGGAGAGTCATGAATAGAAATCGTTTAGTCATATGAGTTATATTTGGGTTTATTCTGGTGGCAAAGGTACAAATAAATCTCCAACAAACAGTTTTGTTTGTTGCCAAATTTGTTCTCACCGATAGAATTACCCAGCACTTTTTCCCTTTAATAGTAGCAAAAATTCCCTCACGTAGCTATGTTTTACGATTGCTTGTACTGTAAACTAATTTTACTTTTAGTATTTTTTCTTGCATAAAACCATTGCTGATTCAAAATATTATCGTATCTTTGCAGCAATGTAAAACAATGGTAAATATAAAATAAAAGGGTGTGTCAATCGACACACCCTTATGTAAATTATGATTCTAATTCCTCTTCCAGATTTGGAGTTTCGTCAAGAGCTTTGCTCTTATCCTCTGGTAGAACTGTTGCCTGCTCCATTTGGCTTGTCCATCCTGAGGCATCTTTAGCGATTTCGTCAGCAGATTTTCCTTCGTTTTTCTTAACTATCTCTTGATAAGTAGGATCGTCTTCCTTAACCTCTTTAATATAGAAGCACTTGTTCAACTTCTCAATAAAACTTGCTGAGAAACCGTCATATCCGATAGTTGAGGGATCTTCAATAGCTCCGTCCTTCATGGCCTTCCATTGACGCGAGTTAGCTAACCATTTTCCACGTACTATTTTAATGGCCTTAGTACCTTCAGAGATAACAGCAGGACCACCTTTTACATACTTTCCAAACTTCAAAGCCTTCAGACCTAATTCTGGCAGAGCTAATGCTGCACTAGCAGACCCCAGTCCTGCATTAGTCATGTCAAGGATGATGTTAGCTCCTAGTGCATAAGCCTCAACACACTGCCAGTTCACTCTGGCACGTGTTAGAATTTGAGCCTGAGAGTCTTCCATCCATGCAATTTGATACCATTTGCCGTTTAATTGGAGTGTGGTGTCCTTCATAACATAGGAATCAATACCCTTCTGGTATTCCTGAACCATATTGTAGAGCGTGTCAATCTGTAGGAGGTACTTATCAATGGTTTCGTTACCGGACTTAGTGCCGTCCCATTCCCACTTTAGACCTTCTTTCTCTTTTTTGGCAGCAGACACTCCCATCTGACTACCCATGGTTAGCAGTGCTAACGCAAGTAATAATACTTTTTTCATATTCTTTACGTTTTAGGTAATAAAAAAAAATGTTATTTAACAATAATATCCATTGATGTTGTTCCTTGGGAAACATAATGTGCATCGTCCTTTTCCCCTGTTACATAGATGTAAAGCGGATTTATCCCATCGGGCTTTACGGCACTGTACGTTCCATCAGCTTTGACATTTGCTATTTTGCGGCTTTGTCCATCTTTTATGTTTGGTGAAGAGGTGGCAAAAACGTGCATGTTTTGAAATGGTATAGCCATATACTTATTCTTGAAACTAATGGTACCACTGATAGTCTCACGCTGCTTGGTTACAGTAGTCTCAACAATGTTCTGACCCTTTGGATGGTTTTGTAAGCGAGCCAAAACGTTGTCTTTGATATCCTTTACTCCTGTAATTTCCGGATGCGAGCTAAGAATGCGGTTTGTGAATCGCAGTTCACCACTTAGATATTTGTAAACTTCATCACTATTAAATCCTTTTTCTTTTTCAAATTGTTTTGCTTTTGCTTCAGCGGCTTCAATAAGATAAGTATTGCGTCGAAGGCTGGCCATAGTATCACGCTCTGCGCGTATTGCGTCACGCATGTCTTGAGGACAGTCGTTGTGTTCAATTACTTTGTCGTAGGCTAGACGAGCTGCATCAAAGTAACTACTCTCTGTATGTGCGGGATAATTATTGTAATACTCTTTTGCAATACTAATTAGCTCATCATATGATTCGGAAAGATTTGGTACATTGAGTATGATTTGATAAACACAAAGTTTTTCGATAGGTATTGAAAACTCAATAGTGCCTGCTGGGTACTTTTCGTGACGGAATCTAATGCGTTTTGAACCTTGTGGGATGTAGACATCATATTCTCCAGGTAAGTATTTTGCTTCGCCTTTAATGCCGGTGAATTGCATACCTTTTACCATTGGAACTAATATCCTTATTAGCGCACAAGGGACTCCGTTATTGTCTAGAACCTCGTTACGCCGTGCGGCAAGGTCGTTTTCTAGTTTTGTCATGCTCTTAACTGTGATTTCTTGTGCAGAAATACTAATGAAAGAGCAGATAAATAAAGGCATAAATAAAAATCTTTTCATGACTATTCTATATCAAAATCGTTTAGACTAAATATTTCACTTTTGGCAATGCGTTGTGTACCTTTTCCATCTTTGTTGTATGCATCGGGTTGCCATGTTCGAACGTGAATTTTGGGATGAGTTTCGTCACGGAAATCCCAAAGCAGGAAGAGGTATCCGTCATCATGATAGTTATCGGATGTGTATCCTTGATGAAGCGTGACGCCATATACATCGGCATCGATGGGGTGGAGCATGACTTCTATTTCATCGAAGGTTACACGAATCTTCTTGTTGGCAGCAAAGATTGCCGATAGCTTATCCAAATATTGTTTCTTCGTATGCTTGGTGTATTCTATCTTGTCGGGCAGTCGGATACCTTCTCTAGTTTGACGTTTGATGACTTTTCCTGTAATGATGAGTGCATCTTCGCTAAAAATTGCCTCTAAGAATTCCTTGTTCTTCTGATTGTAGGCTGTACGGAACTGCTCTACATAATCCAAGATCAACTGGCGGCGGCGCAGATCAGTTACCTTCATTTTACTATTAATGATATTCATGTATAGGTTCATACTGATGGACAGATGAAAACTGGTCATGTTGCCTAGCTTGTCGAAGTTGATGACGGCTTCTTGATACTTGTCGTCATCAGGTGCTTCGGTCAGTTGCAGGGGGATATTTCGAATCTGGTATCCTGTAGGAGTAGATATGCAGTGTTGCACCACTTCTGTGTCCATGCAGACAAATGGGGAGTTATCCCAAAGCATGGCCAAGCTGGACTGAACGTCATCGGCTAGTCTTAATGCTGATAGATTCAACTCGCGTTTCATTTCTTGCGCAACTCCTGCTTCAGTAAATAGCGTTGACATCAGATTTTCCATTTTGGTTTTCATGCCGCCATCTTCTATGCCATCGGCTATCCTTATGTTTACAGGCGTACTGCCCCATATCGAGCAGAATGCTGCTAATAGAATTAATATCGAAATTATTTTTCTCATTTTATTTCTCTTTATTTCTGTTGTATGAACCAGTACGCTCCACATCCTTTGTAGTTTTGAATGGAGTCTTCTTCACCAGTTGCGACATTTGTCACGTTACCACTGATAAACTTCAGACAGGCGGGTATTGTCCCTTCGCGGTTATAGACAATCAGATAATACTCGCCATCATTGGGACGTTCTTTATATTTTCCATATTGGGCTATAGAACTTTGTTTGACGAAGGCTTCGATGTCAGAGGCTTTTGTGATCATCAACATCTGCTTCTCGAATTCGTTAGGTTCATAAACCGCTTTGCTGTTATAGGTTATTACCTTTTTTTTATCAGCATACACAAAAGCGCGGTATAGATTTCCGCGTTTGGTTTGAATGGTCATGTATTTGTCGCTGGTTGGTATAATGATTCCTGTAGTGCTTTGATTCCTTTGTGTGGGTTGTTGGTTTTGTATCTCATAGCCTAACACGGCGAGGGCATTTTCCATTGCTTCTTTCTCGCTTTTCATGGAAGTTCCTTCCGCCCAAATGTAATTACGTGACAACTTGATGTCGTTCATACTCTTCAGAGCATCAGCAGCAGAGTTGTCCTGAGCGTAAATGGCAAAAGACAATATTGTGATGAGGAACATTATATATATTTTCTTCATATTTTTTTTCTTGGCCTGTTAGTGTATTGCTGATAGGGTTCTTTCACGTTGTCAGTGGGGATGTATGCATTAAGAGTGGCTTTTATGACAGCATCACGCGTGTTGACGAAATCGTCTGGCAGGATAAGCGACATTACATGGTTGTAGCCCAAGTCCGGGTTTTGAACAATGAGCAGTGCCTTTATGCCGTCAAGGCGTTCTTCTTCTACACCAAAATAGATGGTCAATTTCCGTTCGGTGCAGTAGTTAAGCCATTGCTTGAGGCTAATGGTGTACTGCTTTTTCCTGAAGTTAAACAAGTTTTGCTCAATGTACAATTTGTAGTTGTATGCTTCGTTGATGACTCCTTGGAAAAGGTTGGCAGCTGAGTATGCCTTTTGCTTTGCTGAGAATACAGCTTTTGCCTTCTCAGATGGTTTGTCTTCATAATAAGTGGAAGTGTTGACCTCCTCGATGTAATAATAGGTTGGTGATGCAGAACAAAGAAATCCGTCGGAGGTTTTCTGCAAATCTTGCTCAACTCTAATTCCTGGCATAGTGTCAGGATATGACTTCAGCAGTTCTTGCATTCCGTTCTCAATCTCTGATTTCGGTTGTCCTAAGAGCAGCTCAAACTGGATAGGAAACTGAATATCGAGCAGAACTTGACCTGTTGAGTCCTGCCAACAGACATCATATCCCTTGTCGTCGTAACGTGTCAGCGAGAAGAAAGACATCGGTGAGAGTTTGGGGATATTGTCAATGCTTCCACACTTAACTACCACTTTGTCATCAGCCATACTTTGGTTTAAATCAAATCCACGAACAGCATGACTAATTTTATATAGATAGCGTTCTAAAAAGTCATACACGACAGGTGATGCTTTTGTCTTGACATCCTCGTTAAACAGATGAAGTATGCCTTTCTCTGTCTGGGCTTGGATACCCACACAGACAAGACATGCAATTATTAAAGCATTTAGCCTACGTTTCATACGGTAGTTTATTTAGATTCGTATACGCCATCAACAACTCCGACGTTAATGGCTTCAATCAGGTTTCCACTGGCATCATAGTGCTTTCCTATAGTGAAGAAACCATTGACGAATGTACCCTGAACTGACTCGCCAGGTTGAGCCATGCGTTTTTTTGAATCGTATTTGTTAATCTGACGGGTGGCGTTATATACAAGCCTGCCAGTACCATTGGGGTATCCGTCAGAGATCTGACCAGTGTAACTTCCGTAGCTTAAGTTCAGCGTTCCTGAGGCGGCTTGCTCTGCTTGGGGGCGAGTAGTCTCCGTAGTGGCCTTTTCCTGAGGGGCAGTCTGCTTGACTTCGCTCTTTTGCTCTTTTTTCTGAATCTCTTCAGGCTGGTCAGTTGCAGCGATGGTTTGCGGCTCGTCGGTTTTCATCTCTGGCTTTTCTTGCACTTGGGTTGTGTAAATCTCTTCCTTTGAGTTGAAAAGTGTATAACATCCTATGCCGACAAGAATCAAAAGCACAATTGCTACTGAGATGATAAGCGTGGTGTTCCTCTTAAGAAAACCTTCGCCTTCAGTGTTATTGATAGGAGTGCTGTTTACCTGAGGAACTACAAGAATGGGCGGTTCAACAATCGTTACAGTTTCCTGTGGTATTGGAGCGGTATTTGTTGGACTATCCAAATCTTCTTCGGGTGCAGCAATTTCTGCCTCGTTGTTGTCTTCTGACAAAACAGGCTCCTCTGTTACCTCTATTTGAGGCGTCTGTTCTTCGATTTCGATTCTGCTTACTTGTTCATCTTCAGGTGCAGTGCCTTTTTCTTGTTGTAATTTCTCAATTCTTTCAAGCTCAAGTCTTTCCTGCTCAATACTTTCCTGCTCAATGCGTTCAAGTTCGTTTTGTGCCAATTTGCTGCCCTTTTGTGCTGCCTCTTGGTAATATTGGAGAGCCGTTTTGAGATCTTGATGTTTTCCAAGTCCTATTTCTGAACATCGTCCTAAATAGTATATGCTGTCCGCAAACTGGTTCCTTGTCTTCGCGAAATAGCCTACTGCCTTTTTTCCTTCGCGAAGTTCAAAATAACAGACACCTAATTTGAATAATAGTTCATGACGTAGTTCTTCATTGCCGTAGGTGTTCCTTAGGACTTTCTCATAACAATCCTTGGCTTCTTCATACAGGCCTTCACCAAGGGCTCCGTCTCCTTCGTTCATTTGAATTTTCACCATGCAATCCTGGCAAACTCCAGTGTCAGCAATCAAATATGTCTTGGGAACATATTCTTTGCATGATTTACAAAGGCTAACGTCCTCCTTTTTGTAAACACCATATCTTGTTTCAATTTTTTCGTTCTCTTCACCTTTGTATATGTTGGTGATAGTAGTGTTATTACTATTTGAAGTAGAAGAAACACTATTGTCGGTAACAAGGTGTGCTGAAGGATTGTTATGTTTCTGTTGATTTGGAGGCGTAGTGGTGGCACTTACTTCTGTCAGTTGTTCACCGCATCCAACACAATATAGTTTACCAAAGATTTCCTCAACCCCGTCAGAGTGGTTGTCTTGGAAAGTCTTATGACATCGATTACATTGATACATAATTAGATTGTACTTGATGATTCATTTATTCTATTATTTCAACGGCTCTCTGCAATATGCGCAAAAGTTTCCCTCGGAAATATTGTTAGGCTTGCCGCATTTAGGGCAGACGACGATGTCTGCATCCGAATCATGTTTTGGTTGTACTGTTGGTTGGGCAACAGGTGGGACCACAAGAATTGAAGGTTGTACGTTTGCAGCAGGCTGTTGAGCTGGGGCTTTCTTTTCTTCTTTCTTGCCGAGCATGTAGCCTGTTACTTGTTCTTGATGACGATCGTATCGGTCTTGTTCCCTGTGTAAATCCTCTTTATATTCTGCTGCTCTTTCGCGTTCTATGGCAATGTTCCCGTTTGCAGAATCCATTGAGTATTTTGCCATCTCTTTCCAGTCAGCCTTGTCTTGTTGCATGTTCTCTTGCATCTTATTGAACATCTTCTCCATGAATTCGCTCTTCTCGCGTTCTGCCTGTATCTGAGCCTGTGCAATTTCGTCTTTGTGACTCGCCGATACAAATGCTTTCTGGGCATCGATGTCTAATTGTGAAAGCTGTAAGGCTGCCAATTGTTCGCTGGTCATGTTTGCTTTAACCTGCAACTGTTTCTCTTCGTGACTCTGGCGGTCAGATTCCATCTGTCTTTGTTGGCTTTGGATTGCCTGAAGCTTTTCCATCTGGCGAGCATGGTCTGCAGCCTTCTGCTTTTCCTCTATGTCTATTTGGGCAGAAATGAGTTCTATATCACCCAATTGCTCCTTGTGGACTTGTTCGTATTCCTGTTTTCGCTGCTCAAGCTCGTTCTTAAAGACATCGTTACGTTGCTTTAATTCCACGAGGAAACGCTCGTCATAATATGCCGCTTTAATCTTCTCTATTCCTACTAAATGAGTAGCATGAGAAGATTCCAAATCTCTACGATGTGTTACATCTCTTTCTTCATAATCATGTTGAGCTGCTTGAACTATTTTGTCTCTGTCGATAGCGTCTCGTAGTTGCATCAGAGAGAACGCAGTTGCAGTCTTGTATTTCTTTTCGTTAATTTCGGCAATTAGAAGGTCGATATCGGTTTCTCGCAGAATTTTTGCCTTCTTGATTTCTGCAATCGCCTGCTCTAATTCGTCCTCATTTCTAGCTTCTCTCAATACTCGTGTGTTTTTGATTGTGCTAAGGAAAGCAAGCATGTCGTCATCATCAAGAATTTTGTCACGATTGATTTCCCATAAAGCCTTTGCTATATCGCGCTCAGTCCTGGCTTCCTCAATCATCTGCTGATTTTCTTCATTTGCCAGACGATTCTTGATGATATTCATATTGTGAAGACGATCTATCTCTTGTCCGGAAAGATAGATTTCTCTATTAAGAGATCTTAGCCGCTCCAAATCCTCGCTGTCAATGGTGCAATCGTTTATACGCACAACTGATATACCGATATTCAGATTATCGATCTTTCCCTTCAGACGATTTGAAATACGTTCCGTACACTCAAGCGTGATCTTACCGTTCTCAAACTCTTCATGACGCAGGGTATCAGCAACAGAACTCTCAAACAAACTTCTAACCTGTATGTTGGTCACGTTCTTGTTGGCTTCACTCAGTGTAAAATATTGAATAAATTGCTTGAAGTTCGTAATCTGGGCAGAGATGCTCAAACCAACTGTTCCATTATACTGCTCTGTGTGTACGTCATTCTCAAACACGAGGGGGAACTCTTTGTCAACCTTCAATATGATGGAATATACAGAATCGGTTCTGATGCTGCTTACTAATTCGTCCATTGAGGTGATTTTATCCATCTTTTGGTTAGACTCCATTCTTTCATTAAGGGACGTTCCGAACCATAATTGTGAAAGCCATTTACCAATGCTGCTCAGATTCCCCACGGCACCACCATATCGTGCATTCAATTTCTTTTCAAGTTCTTCTTTGTTTATGAAGTCATAGCTTCCTCCATGAAGTTCTGCAGCTAATTTACCGTCAACGTAGATGTGTGCGGTTATTCCTTCGTCAACAACAATTCCTGCTACATTTTGTAGCGAGTCCATCTCTTTTTCACTGATGCGGTATGCTATTTCGCCGCGAGGAACATTCCAAATTACCTTATTCTTAATAACTGAAATTTCCTCAGCCAAATTGGGGGTTGTGTTATTCTCGTTTGTAGAAACAAGCTCATTACCGCAGTTGGTGCAAAAAACCTTGTCGTTGTCAAAGGTCTTGTTGCAATTAGAACAATACTTACTCATAGTTATTTTTGTTTTTATTATATGTTTCTTTCAGTTCCATTAATACGCTGAAGGTGTCATCGGAGATGATGGATGCAAATTGAGTATATAGTTCGAGGAACCTGTCCTCGTTGATGTTTCCCAAATGTGCAGAGTCATTCCGTCCTTCTGTGAAATTCATAAGCTTATCACCAAAACTTTCATGTATCCCAACTTTGCTCATCACGTTAGGATGCTTGTGTATAGCATTTGCCATTACGCCTATGGTAGGGTCTAAGATTCTTCCATTCCTTCTAGGTTCCTTTTTAATATATTTGAGGTATTCGTAGACACTCAATCGTAATTCATTCTCGATAATGAGACACAACGGGTTCATTAACGCTGCAAAATCTATTGGAGGCAGAGAACCATCCTTGATAGTAAGGCCAGGGGTGTTGTAGTTTGCCATTCTTTTGCGGTATGTTTCGTCCAGCATAGTATTGAACGTGGCTACTTGCAACTTGGATTTTTCGTCTATCCTGCTATCAAGTGCCAAGTCTTCTATGCCAAATTTGTCACG
Organism: uncultured Bacteroidales bacterium; assembly: GCA_902773225.1. Taxonomy (GTDB): domain Bacteria; phylum Bacteroidota; class Bacteroidia; order Bacteroidales; family Bacteroidaceae; genus RUG11857. Next base: position 2,743 of record CACYEC010000492.1, on the reverse strand, counting down.
CCAGACGGTTAGACTGTAAATGTACACCTTGTCTTCCGATTTGTGGTCGTTTGGACGGATAAGCCCGAAGCGTCTGCTCATCCTTCGGAATATTTCCAAATAATTGATGGATATATTCTGGCCGGCTCTTATTCTGTCACTGATGGACTTCTGTTTTGTGAACAGTGCCGTTTTAGTCTTGTCTGAGTCCACGACAACCATAACCGTTCCATAAATGTCGGTGTCGTAGGTATACCAGTACTGAGTATCCATTCCATAGGTTATTCTCCTGATTGTAGTGAGTCGGCGTGGCTTTACTCCATATCCAGACAGATAATACTGGATTTCTGAGTTGACTTCCTCGAAACGTCGGTCAACTCTTTGTCTCACATATGATAGTATTGAGTCTGAATTATCCGTGTACACGATCTCGCAGGTAATTCTGTCGTAACTCCCTTTATCTGAGAGTTGCAATGGGGTTTCCGAAACCGTCGAATCAGCCTTGACTTCTGCAGGAAATTTTGCGCTTAGGGCGGGGTCTCCGTACAGAGAAAACTCCAATAGCGTAAGGAGCTCAGCCTTATTCCTGCTGTTATACAGTCTGTGCCTCGTGTGCGTAAATGCTTCTCCAGCTGTTTTCCCCTCAACTAAAAAGCGTATGAATTCTTTAGCCAAGACATCAGCACATGATATTGAGGGTGTTACCGCTTTGTCTTGTGGATCTACATTTCCCATTGCGATGACAGAAGAACCTAAATAGATAAGCGTACGATTTGCTATTGCCGTCAGAAGCATAGACCCTGATGTGGTCAGTCCTTGAAACTTTCCGCCATAGCAGGCTTCTGTCACGATAATGTTGTCAAATTGTGTATCTTCAAAAGATTTGGGCGATATCGCTTTATAATATTCCGTGTCATCGCTTGTTGCACCTTGTCCGAGAAAACAGGGATTGCTTGGGTCGCTAGAGCCGTGTAGGTTGAAATAAAACAGGTTTGCGTATGGGTTAAATACGTTCTTTACAGTCTCTATCGTGATGTAAGGCGTCAGAAAAATATTCTCATGACATAGTTGTGAGTCTACTTGTACATCGGGAATAAGTCCGTGTTTGTCTAATTGAGCTATCGTTCGTTTGGAAACTCGTTTCCAGTGTGGGTCACATTGTGCGTATGTCATTTGAATGGGAATTCCTTTTCCCATCATTTTCTTTGCCCTGTTCAGGTATTTCTCAAAAATCTCGAAATTGGCATCTGTTCCCAATGGCAGTCTGCCAATATGAAAATGGATGATTTGTCTGCTTGTGGAGTTGAGAATCTCTATGGTGTCTTTTGAAATAACAGTATCGTAGGAGTATAAATAGTCGGTGGGAATTGTTGGGTCTTTGGTTTCAAATGCATTGGGGATCTCAGGCATTGGAATAATGTCTTCACCTCCAATTATAAAGAGATAATCAGTCTTGTCGTGGAAAACCAAATGTCTTGAACTGTATAGTATTTTGTGATAAGCTTTCCAGTCTTTTCTTTTGGCAGAAGAGAATAAAGGCATAGAGGCCTCTTGTTGTAACGACTCATGAACATCAAAGAGTTGATAGTCGATGTAAAAGGCAACGTCATTTATGTAATTGTTAATAGTTTTAATGATAACCTCGCGTGACACGTTCAGTTTTTTTGCCAGTGCGACGGTATCTGTCATAATCAAACCCTTCAATTTTTCATTCTCTTCTTTTCCCTTAGCGGAAAAAGTAGGCACTAGCTCACTCGAATTGATTCGTGTTCCGCATTTGCCACAGAACTTGTCACCAATAGATATTGGTGTGCCACATTGAGGGCAGTATTTTATGGACATTGAATCTTTATAATCCTTGATAGAATTTTTATAATCCATCGTTGACAGATAATTATTTCGCCTCCAGACTCCCAACATTTGGCGAGTTAATAGTAATTATATCGTGCGTATCTGAAATGGACGCATAGACGCGGGAGTTTAAATACGTCTTTATTATTGGTAATATCTGCCTCTCAGCCCATCTGAGCTAACAAGACATGGGGCAAAGATACAAATCTTTTTCTAAACTCGCAAAGGTTCACGCTTTTTTTTAAAAAAAATTTTTTTTTATCGATTTTATTTTGCTAACATGCGACGTGTTAATTGGTTTCTTAAATATTTTAAGTGAATCTCTAATTTCTTGTATTCTTCAGATTGTTCTTTCCGCGATTCTATTAGATATGATAGCTCGGTAATCGCATGGGTTGTTCGCATGACTCGATCACTATGTATTTTTTATCGAAAGTTGTATCTCCAAAACTCAAAGAATGAAGAATTTTGAAAAATTCCTATCTCAGAGAAACGTAGAAACAGGGAAAACGGGAATCAAGGGTAGGTGATAGAAAACATTAGAAAGTTAGAAAAAGTGTTGCAGATATACACAAAATCGAACTTTCTGGTGTTGTGCCAATCAATTGTTCAACTTGAGATTATTAGATTATCGTTTCTACTTGCTCTACAAATTCTTTAGATAATGGTTGCATTTCCAGAACTTCGGCTTCGGTTACTTCGGCAATGCTGTTGTAGTCGGCCTTGTGGCGGAGTTGAACCATTCTTGAGAAGAATCGGCCAAACTTCTTATCTACCTCGCCAGAAAGAATAAAGTCCTGACCCAAGTGGGGGAGTGAATTAAATCAGGTGTATGCCGTCGCGTACAACATTGTCGTAGAATGGGGTGATGCTGTTGGCATCCCATTCGTCTTTGGTGTACATTACGGGGTTG
>CACYEC010000491.1 GCA_902773225.1 uncultured Bacteroidales bacterium | reverse complement strand
GTAGATATTTGCCTGTTAGCACCGTTGCCATCTCACTCGACAGCATCTTGGCATTACTTCCTGTTATTACTAAGTTTTTTCCATTCCTGTAGAGTTCGCTTACCCATATATCCCATCCGTCAAGATTCTGCACCTCATCGAGCATCAGATAATCGTAGTCGGGATAGACATCGTCCAGCATCTTCATCACGAGGTTAGCATCCCATGACTCTAACAGTTGCTGACTGTCGAAGTTAAGATAAGCAAAGCGCTTGTCCCTCAACATCAGCAATGCTTGGGTTGACTTGCCAACACGTCTCGGACCGGTAATCAGTTTGATTAGATGGCTGTCGAGCAGCACTTCCATATCCTGATGACTTCGACGCATGAGATAATGACGTGACAACAGTTCGTCCCGCTCCTTTCGCTGATTGAGGATGATAGTTTTCATTATCTTCGTTTTTTTCTGAGTGCGAAGGTATATTAAATTATGCAATTACGCAAGTGTATTGCACAAAAAAGTAACTATTTTATGCAGTACAGCAATTAAATTGCACAAAAACGATATAATCACAAGATATGTGAAACAGGGCAGAGCATGCACCGACAATAAGGATAGAGTCTTTCTTTAGATGGGAGGGGAGTGGCTGCGCGATGGGGGAAACATTACAAAAAAAAATGCTGAAAAATTATCTAATCTGTCGTGAAATCACTAACTTTGCTCAGTTAACAAAAGGGATGTTATATTTATCCCGAATTAACGAATTAAAGAATTTCTATTTCAATGATTTTCTGAATGATTAGAATTAAAGAATACAACCGCAAGCGGTTTTTAGATATTACCAGAACACAATTTAAGACTATTGACCTATGATAGACCAAATTATCGACTACAACAAGTCATTCGTAGCACAGAAGGGCTATGAAAAATATATCACAGACAAGTACCCCGACAAGAAACTGGCGGTGCTGTCGTGTATGGACACCCGACTGACGGAACTACTCCTTGCCGCGCTCGGTTTGAAGAACGGCGATGCCAAGATTATCAAGAACGCTGGAGGTCTGGTGATTTCGGCTTTTGATTCCGCCATGCGGAGTCTGATTGTAGCTATCTACGAGTTGGGTGTGGAGGAAATCATGGTAGTGGCTCACACGCATTGCGGAGCCTGCCACATGAGTTATGACCACTTCCACCACGAGATGATAGCCAGAGGTGTGACAGATGAGACTCTTGAGACCATTGAGAAGTGTGGCATCGACTTACATCATTGGTTGGAGGGATTCAAAGACACATCCGAATCTGTCCGCAAGACGGTTGAGACCATCAAGACCCATCCACTTGTCCCCAAGGACATTGTGGTTCGTGGTTTCATCATCGATTCAGAAACAGGAGAATTAGAGGAAATCAGATAAGGCGTTGATTGTTTTGAAAGTGGTAATATGTCCGCTGCTTTTATATTATCGCTTCCATGTTTTTCAACACATCATCACTGACAACATCCACCTATTTCAAGACCTCCTCGATATTCGCCTTCATTTCCTCCAAACCAGGCCAGCCCTTAATGGCTTTTGCAAGTTTGCCCTCGCGGTCATAGATGAGATAATGAGGAATGGCATTGGCGTAATCGGGGATTTGCATCTCCTGTATCTTGTCTTTGGGTATGATGTAGTGGTCGCCAGCGTGTCGGCCGACGTAAATCAACCATTCGTCGGCATTGCTGCTGGTGTCGGTGATATAGACGAAATCCACTCCTCTTGACGTCAATTCGTCCTTCACTCCTTCCATCGCCTTCATACCCGTTCGGCACGGGCCGCACCAAGTGGCCCAGTAATCGACGAAGACAATGTGTCCCTTGTGCCCGGCAACGATTTTAGGAAGCCATTCCTGCGGCTCACCTTCCGGCAAGTCCCGACATTTACCCTTACTGTCATCAACCTCCTGTGCCATCAGTTCCTTTATCTCCCTTATCTGCACTTGGAACTCTGGCGAGAGAGCATTCAGTTGGTTTTCCGACACCGACAACCTGGCTTTCACACGGGTCATCACAGCCTTGGCTTCGTCCAATTCCTTGTACCAACGTCCTAAGGGCGAGTCTTCCAGATTGTTGGCCTCGATATACTCTTTTCCCTCGTTAAAGAGATTCTTCAGGCAAGCGTAAAAGCCGGTGGCGTTGCGGTAGTAGATCAGTTCGCCAACATGAGGATCCTTGAAGGTAAATTGCTTCTCGAACATTGCCAATGAGTCTTCATCCGTGACGGACTTCCAACTTTTCTTCACGAACATGAAATCTCTTAGTTTGCTGAGATAATCCTGTTCAATCGTCATCCTATGGAATTCCCGTTCTGGTGGTGTGAGGTCCAGAGAGTCCAACTGCTTCACCACATCCAGAAACTCTACCCAACACGTTTCGCGCCATTCGTCGTAGGAGTCACGGGCATGAGCCTGAGCGTATTCTCGACTTATACCACGTTTTATTT
>CACYEC010000490.1 GCA_902773225.1 uncultured Bacteroidales bacterium | reverse complement strand
TTCCTCATTGAGTTTCTCGCGGTAGTCGGGTTTGGAGTTGCTGTCGATAGAAATCTGAGCCTCATTACCAGTCTTTACAGAATAGTAAAGCCACTCAAGGACAGGCTTAACGGCATCGTGGAAACGAGGAGCCCAGTCGAGCGCTCCACGCTGTGCAGTAGTAGAGCAGTTAGCGTACATCCAGTCCATGCCTTTCTCTCCGAAGAGGGGGCCAAGGCTCTGTGTGAGTTCCTCTACAGTCTCGTTGAAAGCCTCAGAGGGCGAGTGTCCATTCTCGCGAAGCACCTCGTACTGAGCGAGAAGAAGTCCCTGAATAGCTCCCATGAGGGATCCACGCTCGCCTGTGAGGTCGCTTGTGGCCTCACGCTGGAAAGTGGTCTTGAAGAGGTATCCAGCACCGATACCGATACCGAAAGCGAGTGTACGCTCCTCAGCCTTCCCTGTAGCGTCTTGATATATAGCATACGAGCAGTTGAGTCCACGTCCCTCAAGGAACATCGTGCGGAGCGAAGTACCAGAGCCCTTAGGTGCCACCATGATTACATCCACATCAGCGGGAGGCACGACGCCAGTGCGGTCGTTCCAGTTGATGGCGAAACCATGAGAGAAATAGAGCGCCTTTCCAGGAGTGAGATACTGCTTAATCTTAGGCCAAACCTCGATTTGTGCAGCGTCGGAAAGGAGCATACAAACGATGGTGCCCTTCTGAGCAGCCTCTTCGATAGAGAAGAGCGTCTCTCCTGGTTTCCATCCGTCAGCTACAGCCTTGTCATAGGTTTTCCCCTGACGCTGTCCGACGATGACATTGAAACCATTGTCGCGAAGGTTTCCTGCCTGACCAGGTCCCTGAATACCATACCCCAAGACTGCAATAGTCTCGTTCTTGAGCACTTCACGTGCCTTCTCGAGTGAGAATTCTTTGCTGGTGACCACTTCCTCGAGTACGCCACCGAAATTCATCTGTGCCATTTTGTTTTTTGTTTGTGTTTTATGCCACCCTCATTTTGGCGAAGGCAGCGGTTAATATATATTTTTGCAAATTTACAACATTAATCGGAATAACAAGTTGTTGGGAGTGCTAATTATTCAAAAATCAGTCTTGCCTTGACGCAGACCTCCCCTTTTTCATCTGTTTTATTGTCTGTTCTGCATATTTCCACATCATAAACGTCCTTGTCGTCACTGTTCATGAAGAACTGTAGCCACTGTCCGTAGTAAGCCTCCTTTTGGTATTGTAGTTCCACCCTTCTGAGCCTTTGCTGTCTGTATTGTTCGAGTGAGAAGATGTCGCGCAAATGAAGCAAGTACTTCATGCTGTTAACGTGTCCGTTCATATCGATATCGGAGTACGTGACTTTATGGTACTTGACCATATCCGCCTCAGCCAGTGGTTTGATTCTGGAATAGGGCTTGATGGGGCAAGGAAGTTCTGGGGCACAGTACTCCTCGAATTTCTCTCCATGGAACTCGATGAGGTCAACAGGTTTTCTTGTTTCGTAGTTGATAGTTGACCAGATGGACCTTGCGTATCCGAAAACGACACCATCGTCACCTCTGATGGCATAATTTCTGTTCGTGAACAAAGAATATACTTTATCGACCCAAGTGTCGATATGATAATTCTGATAGACGATGGGAGTAAGGTTGAGTTCCACGACAAGTCGCGCCAGCACCCAAGTGTAGTTGACGTCGTTGACATCCTTCATACCGAATCCCCTCTTAGACGCGTGGTTTTCGGCAGCATTGAGTAGATCGACTCCCAGAGTCTCCCATGAGAGTTGCTTCTTGTAGTCGGTGTGGAACGGATCGACAATATGGCTTGTGGTTTCTACTTTTTGCATGATGTTTACTGAGGTTTCGGAAGATATAAAATGGAGTTAAATAGGGAGTTAGGCCAGTTTTACTGGCTGGAAGTCAAGCACTTTCGTGCTGGACGACACTACTGCCACGCCTTTACTGCTCCATGATTTGGGCATGCTTCTTTTCCCGTAGCCTGATGTACTCGTCGAGTTTCTCGATAGTGCTCTTGGTGACCGCGATACGTCCGGACCGCACGAACTGGAGAATGCACTCAAGTTCTGTGAGCGACTCGAAGAGCGAAAGTATTTCCTCAGTGAGTCCTGTCTTCTCCACGATGGAGTAAGTCGGGTTGACCTCAACGATTTTGGCATCGTGGATTCTGATGACCTTGCTGATGCGGTTGTTTTGGAGTACGACAGGTGTTGAGAGTTTGAAGAGAGCCGTTTCCTGTATGTAAATCTGGTCGTCGGTGAAGTAGTTTGCTTGCAGCACATCGATACGTTTCTCCATTTGCTTCTTGAGCATCTCCGCCATTTCAGTATCGCAGAAGCAGGTGATGGTGTATTTATGTACTCCAGGAGTAGATGAAGCACACACATTGAGAGTCTCGATGTTCACCTGTCGCCTTGTGAAAACAGCAGTAATCTGGCTGAGCAGACCTGAGATGTTCTCTGAATAGACAATAATGGTGTGGAGTGGCAATCCATTCTTGCTACTGTTCTTCTCCCTTGTCGTACTGTCGCATTTGCCACAGGTCTGGCAATCATTATTCTGATTAGGCATTTTATATCTCTCTGTTTATGAGTTTTCTTAATTATTTAGCAATCGGGATAAGGGCTTTAGGGACCTTAGCGTTAATCTTTGACCTCGAGGAGCATCTTATCGACATCTGCTCCAGGAGGTGTCATGGGCAATACATTGTCCTCTTCCATCACTGCACATTGCAGGAGGTAAGGTCCAGGAGTGTCGAGCATGACTCTGATGGCCTTGTCGAGTTCACTCCTTTCGGTGACAGTATGAGCAGGAATGCCGTATGCCTCTGCTATTTTCTCGTAATCGGGATTGGCCATAGGTGTGAAAGAGTACCTGTGGTTGAAGAACATGGCCTGCCACTGACGAACGTTTCCGAGGAAGTTGTTGTTGAGCAGAATGATTTTGACTGGTGCCCCCTGTTCCATGATAGTTCCCAGTTCCTGTATGGTCATCTGTAGTCCTCCGTCGCCGACAAAGAGGCAAACGGTTCTCTCGGGCGCGCCGAAAGTAGCCCCGATGGCAGCAGGCAGTCCAAATCCCATGGTACCACATCCCCCGGATGTGACGACACTTCTGGGTTTTGTGAACTTGAAATACCTGCATCCGAACATCTGGTTCTGTCCCACATCGGTAACGAGTATAGCCTCATTGTTGGCAGCCTCTGACACCTTTCTGACGACCTCTCCCATGAGCAATGGTCCTTCAGTTGGGTGAATGGCTTTCTCAATGACCTTGTTGTATTCCTTTTCGGCGTAGGGTTGGAATCCTTGTATCCAACTGTTGTGTTTTGTGGGGCTGATGAGTTTGGTGACAGCGGCCAGTGTCGTCTTGCAGTTTCCGAGCACAGGCAAATCCACCTTGACATTCTTGTTGAATTCAGAGGGGTCGATGTCGAAATGAATGACTTTGGCCTGTTTTGCGTACGTCTTGAGATTACCAGTGACGCGGTCGTCGAACCTCATTCCTACAGCGATGAGCAGGTCGCACTGGTTTGTCATGACATTAGGTCCAAGGTTTCCGTGCATTCCGAGCATCCCCATATTGAGTGGATGATCAGAGGGTAGTGCTGAGAGTCCGAGTAGCGTGCATCCAGCGGGAATCTGCGCTTTCTCGAGAAAATCGCGAAGTTCCTTTTGTGCATTCCCGAGTTCGACCCCCTGCCCTACCAGCACGAAAGGCTTGACAGAGTCGTCAATCATCTTCGCCGCCATTTTGATGGCCTCCTCAGAGGGTTGGGGGTCAGGGTCGTAACTTCGGATGAAATCGACCTTAGAAGGTTGGTAATCGACCATTCCCGTCTGTGCGTTTTTAGCGAAGTCGAGAACAACAGGTCCAGGCCTTCCGCTCTTAGCGATATAGAAAGCCCTGCTGACAGCCCAAGCCACATCCTCCGCCCGACGAATTTGGAAATTCCACTTAGAGATAGGTGAAGTGATGCCCACGACATCGACCTCTTGGAAAGCGTCGGTACCGAGCATAGCCGTTCCGACCTGTCCGCAGATGACGACCATGGGTGTGCTGTCAATCATGGCATCCGCTATACCAGTGATGGTGTTGGTGGCACCTGGTCCACTGGTGACGATGCAACATCCCACTTCTCCGGATACTCTGGCGAATCCTTGTGCGGCGTGTGTGGCTCCCTGTTCATGACGTACGAGTATATGATTGAGTCTGTCCCTGTAGTCATAAAGAGCGTCGAAAACGGGCATGATCGCACCTCCGGGATAACCAAAAATGGTTTTCACCCCTTCGTTCACCAATGAACGCATCAACGCTTCAGCGCCTGTAATTTTCTCACTCATAATATATATTATTCTTAGTTGTTTGCGAAGATATGTTAAAGCACGCTTTAAGTTTATGGGTCTAAAGTTTTTGTATGGGTTTAATGGGTGTTATGTGCTCAGTCTATGATTCTGACACCCCCCTTATCGGCTGAACTAACGCTCTGCGCATAGGCCCTAAGCGCTTTGCTGACCACACGTTTTCTCTTAAGAGGCTGTTGTGGTCGCTGTGCCAATTCCTCGTCAGAGAGTTTGACGTTGATGGTACGGTTTGGAATATCGATTTCGATGATGTCTCCATCGACGAGTTTTCCGATGTTTCCACCCGAAGCCGCCTCAGGACTGACATGGCCAATAGAAAGCCCGGAAGTGCCGCCAGAGAAACGTCCGTCGGTGATGAGCGCACATTCTTTCCCCATGTGCATGGACTTGATGTAGGATGTGGGATAGAGCATTTCCTGCATGCCAGGTCCGCCCTTAGGTCCCTCGTGAGTGATGACGACCACATCGCCTTTCTGCACCTTTCCTCCGAGTATACCCTCGCAAGCGTCCTCCTGAGAGTCGAAGACTTTGGCAGGTCCCTCAAAATGCCAGATGCTCTCATCCACCCCAGCTGTTTTGACGACACATCCATCCTGTGCGATATTACCGAAGAGGACAGCCAGTCCTCCGTCCTTGGTGTAAGCATGTTCGATGCTTCTGATGCAGCCATTCTCACGGTCTTTGTCGAGTGTTTCCCATTTGGTATCCTGCACCCCCAGTTGGTTGCAGAACTTTCCGGCCGGTGCGCTTTCATAGATACGCTGAGCCTCAGCGTCGATGTTGTCGTTGAGAATGGAGTACTTCTTGATGTCCTCTCCAAGCGTTGCTCCGTTGACTCGTTTGACGTCGAGGTTGAGCAATCCTCCTTTGGCGAGTTCTCCAAGAATGCCAAGTATTCCTCCAGCCCTGCCGCACTCCTGTACGGAATATTTCTGAGTGTTAGGTGCGAGTTTGCAAAGGCAAGGCACCTTGCGTGAAAGCACATCGATATCCGCCATCTTGAAATCGACTCCTGCCTCTTGAGCCACAGCGAGCAAGTGTAGAATGGTATTGGTAGAGCCACCCATGGCGATATCGAGAGTCATTGCATTGAGGAAAGCATCCCTTACAGCGATACTACGAGGCAGCACGCTCTCGTCTCCGTCCTCATAGTATGCGAATGCGTTCTTGACGATTTGCCTTGCAGCCTGCTTCATGAGTTCCTTTCTGTTGACGTGAGTAGCGAGAATGGTTCCGTTGCCAGGGAGTGACAATCCAATAGCCTCGGTGAGTGAGTTCATGGAATTGGCAGTGAACATTCCGGAGCAACATCCGCATCCTGGGCAAGCCCTGCTTTCGATTTCCGCCAGTTCGTCGTCGCTGACAGACTTATCAGCCCCTTTAACCATTGCCGCAATCAAGTCAAGGTTCTCCCCTTTATATTTACCAGCCTCCATAGGTCCTCCAGAGACGAACACAGCAGGAATATTGAGTCGCATAGCCGCCATGAGCATCCCCGGAGTGATTTTATCGCAGTTGGAAATGCATATCATGGCATCGGCCTTGTGTGCATTGCACATGTATTCAACGGAGTCGGCAATGATGTCGCGAGAAGGCAAAGAATAAAGCATGCCGTCGTGTCCCATGGCGATGCCGTCGTCGATGGCGATGGTGTTGAACTCAGCGGCGTAGCATCCCAACTTCTCAATTTCCTCCTTGACGATTTGTCCAGCCTCATGTAGATGAGTGTGTCCCGGGACAAACTGAGTGAAAGAGTTGACAATAGCGATGATAGGTTTTCCGAACTGTTCCCGCTTCATTCCATTGGCCACCCATAGCGCCCTGGCTCCAGCCATTCTTCTACCTTCTGTGCAAACGGCACTGCGTAATTTATTTTTCATAAGCCTCAAAATCATTTATATATTATAAAGAAAAGCCTCCCCCAAGTTATCCGTGAGAAAGGCTAAAAAAGTTCTGCATAAAAGTCTTGTTGTATAGCGCACTCATTCTCACGGCTTAATTATAAGTCGACGACCACTTTTAGCACAATGACGGGAATGTGTAAGCCAAGTACAAACATCATCTTTATTACCTTTGCGAGCGCTGTTTCAGAATAATGGTTCAATCATTAGTCTATAAAAGGCTCAGTTTATATGATTTTGACTGCAAAATTACAACTTTTATTTCAAAGCGTAAAGAAATTGTGGTATTTTTATTGAGATTTGAAAGAAAAAATAAGAAAAAGTGAAGTCAATCCATTGATGCAATGATATCAGCTCTCAGGCAAGAACAAAAGGTCCAGGAAAGCACTCGAAAAGTAGAAAAGCGACATTTTGCATATCTTTGCAATAAAAATGATAATAGAAATTATTTGTAGAGATGCTAACTTTGTATTTGTAAACATCCCAATTATCTATCAATCTATATTCATTAATTATTAGTAAAAAGATGAGCAACGGCGGCAGACTTAAATGTTTGCCGCTTTTTTTTGCATTTTCTTACACCTGGTTCCGAAAAAGACAAGGCACTATGACTCCGAAAGACAAGGGAATGAAGCACCCCACCCCGCCCTAAGGGCACCCCTCCCTTATGGGAGGGGAGTAGTCTGAAATACTCATTAAATGGGGAATTGCGGCATATTTTCATTATTTTTGGGTATTGCAACCTATTTTCACTCTTTATAACTTTGCACCTGAAAAAAACAACATCAAATCATTCAAAAAGATGACTTATATCAATAAGGTGCAAAGACATTTTTTATACGTGTTTGGACTATTGACGTTGTTTCAGACACCCGTCAAGGCCCAGGATTACCAGGACAATTTCGACAAATACCGGATAGGCGGTTATGGTGAAGTCCTTGCCACATTCAAGGATTATGGTATCAACCGTTTCTACGGTGGTTCAGAAGGGAACTCAAAGACCAACCACAACGAGATATCCATTCCTCGATTTGTGTTAGCAGGCGATTATAAGTTCAACAGCAAGTGGGTACTTGGTGTTGAGGTAGAGTTTGAAGCAGGTGGAACAGGAATAGAGACCGAGTTGGAGAACACGGAAAACGGTGAGTACGAGACCGAACTGGAGAAAGGCGGCGAAGTCGCCTTGGAGCAGTTTCATCTGACGCGCTATATTATTCCCGAGTTCAACGTAAGGGCTGGACATATCATTGTTCCAGTAGGTTTGACAAACGCCCATCACGAACCCATCAACTTTTTCGGTGCCACGCGTCCCGAGGGAGAGACAACAATCATCCCCTCGACTTGGCACGAGACAGGTTTGGAGTTTTTCGGCCGTTTCGGTAAAGGCAGTTACAGTTTCAACTATGAGGCACAGATTGTGACCGGTCTGAATGCCAATGGTTTTGACCGTAACGCATGGGTAGCAGGCGGTAAACAAGGAAAGTTTGAGGTTGATAATTTCACGAGTCCAGCCTATGTAGCCCGTTTGAATTGGACAGGTGTTCGTGGTTTGCGTTTAGGAGCGTCCATCTACTGGTGCGCAAATACAGGCAAGAACTGTGACAAGTTGACGACTTACGGTTCGATTGGCAAATTGCCAGTAACCATTTTCACGATTGACGGCCAATACGTGAACAAGTACTTGACAGCGCGCGCCAATTTCATGCAGGGTCATCTTGGCAACGCCGACAAATTGGGCGCCCGAAACGGTCGTTTGTCGAATCTCTCAGGTTATAGCCGTCTGACCCCGATTGCCAAGACCGCCATGTCGTATAGTGGTGAGGTTGGAGTGAACCTTCAGTCGGTAGTAGGTAACGAGAAATTCCCGGTGATATATCCCTTCGTACATTATAGTTACTACAATCCGCAAGAGAAAGCCGCAGGTACGAACGTGATGGACGACCGTTGTCAAGTCAGCCTTTGGAAGGCTGGTTTGAATTGGAAGGCGCTTCCCAATTTGGTTGTGAAAGCCGACTACACGACCCGTCAGATAGGCACACGGAAACTATTCGGGAGTGGCAAGTACAACAGCGAGAACGAGTTCGCGATAGGCATTGCGTTTGTGGACTGGTTCTTCAAGAAATAGCGGAAGAGTCTATTTTTTCTATCACGAATTATAGAATTAAGATTTTGTTGATACAGAATAGTATTCAATAACAATAAACAGAAATAATAATACAAACCATTAATTAAAAAACAATGAAGAAAAACTTGATGATGATGGGCTTGTTCTGCATGGGCATGCTCACGATGACCACCTCATGTGGTGATGATGACGACAATGATGGTCCAGACGACCCCACGAAGGTGGAGATATCAGATTCGGAGTATGACGCGATTCTGAGCCAGTACGTTAACAGCGTGGTGATTCCGACTTACAGTGACCTTTTGGCTCGTAACGAGGCCTTGCGCCTAAGTGTGGTGTCGTTCACCACTTCCCCGAGCAACAACGCTTTCAGTGCAGTATGCGACGCATGGTTGAACGCCCGCGAGCCATGGGAGACGAGCGAGGCCTTTCTGTTTGGTCCTGTAGCCGACAAAGGTCTTGACCCGAACATGGACTCATGGCCATTGGATCAGGCCGCCATTGTTCAGATTCTCAACTCCCAGCAATGGAGCGAGTTGGAATGGAGTGGCGACTTTGATGAGGAGAGCGATGAGATTGGCGCAGCCCAGAACGTCCGTGGTTTCCACACCCTTGAGTTCCTTTGCTTCAAGGACGGCAAGCCCCGCACCGTGTCAGCATTGGCATCGAGCAGTGCCCCCGAGGACATCGAATACGCTTCGGCCGACGCTTCAGCTTGGGGCAACTACATGATTCATGTGGCAAACCTTTTGCAGAAAGACGCCAGCGACCTCTATGGTTATTGGAGCAAGTCGTATGACGGCGGTCAGAGTTACGCCCGTCAGTTCCTTGCTCACAACGGAGGCCAGGGTTTCCAGAGTGCCATCAACTGCGTAGAGCAGATTATCGACGGTTGTGTAGATATCGCGAGCGAGGTAGGCAGCGCCAAGATTGGCGAGCCTTACGACCTGTATGTCAACGGGAAGACCAAAGAAGCCCTATATGCAGTAGAATCGTGGTACAGTTGGCACTCTCGTGACGACTACACGAACAACATCTACTCCATCCGTAACGCCTACTATGGCAGTCGTGACGGCAGAGTGAACGCCAATTCCCTCTCCGCTCTTGTAGCGAAGTACAATCCATCGCTCGACAGCCAGGTGAAGAGCGCAATCCAAACAGCAGCCGATGCCATCCAAGCCATTCCCCAGCCATTCCGCAGCAATATCGCCTGTGCTGAGAGCGAGGCCGCAATGGATGCATGCTCAAATCTTGAGAGTCTTCTCAAGAACACTTTGAAGCCCTATCTTGTGAGTCACACCAAATAAGGAAAGGTCTATTTATCACGAATTATCGAATTGCAATCCTGTTGATATTTAGAATTTTATGTAATTATCGATAAAATCGCAGCGATTTTATGAAGTTACTATAATTAGGAGTCACAAGTCAAGGAGATTCACGCTAATCCCCATGCGGGAAAACAGATAAGAAATGCGGAGGAGGAATAGATTATTCCCCCTTCGCAATTATGGTAAAAATATCGTCAGTAATAAGCGGTACATTCTATGCAAAACAGTTTGAAAGCCTACCTTATATTATTGTTTTCCTTGTTGTTCGTGTCATGCGATGACAAAGACGACTTGGATGCCGACGACATGGACATACCGTACGGTTATGCGCTGTCGGCCGGTACCAGCACCAACTTCCTCAACTCGTCGATTGCCTTCGACAATCCCGCCGACTGGGTAACGGGTAAGATGGAGACCCGTTTCAACACAGGCGACCGTTTATACGACAATGTGAAGACGACCAACGAGAACGGAGCAGGTGGAGGTTTAGGTCCAGTTTATGCCGGTTATTCCTGTGGCAGTTGCCATAGGAATGCCGGCAGAACCACTCCAGCGCTATGGTCAGGTGGTTCAGGCGAATATGGTTTTTCCTCGATGCTTGTGTATATCACGAGGAAGAACGGTGCCTTTTTCCAGGACTATGGCCGTGTGGTTCACGACCAGTCTATTTTAGGTGTCCAACCCGAGGGCAAGTTGTCGACGGAGTTGCATTACGAGACCTTCTACTTTCCAGACGGCGAGCCCTACGAACTATGCTATCCTGAATACACCATTACGGAATGGTATGCAGACAGCATCAGTCCTGAGGACTTGTTCTGTACGGTTCGCATTCCCTTGCGTCATATAGGCATGGGTCAGATGATGGCCATAGACCGTAATGAGATTGAGCAGTTGGCAAAGAAGAGCAACTATCCCGAATACGGCATCAGTGGGAAGGCCAATTACATCAAGGAACAAGGAGTGCTTCAGTTGGGTTTGTCTGGCAACAAAGCCCAGCACGCCGACTTGACAGTAGAGTTAGGTTTCTCCTCAGACATGGGCATGACCAACAGCCGTTATCCAGAGGAGATATGTGAAGGCCAACGCCAGATAGAACAAGGTTCGATGATGGGATTGAGTTACGACCAGTTGGATGTGAGCACCGAGGACATGGAGAACGTAGACCTCTACATGCAGTGTCTGAGTGTTCCTGCCCGCCGTAACATTTATCATCCAGACGTGATGGCAGGAGAGCAGTTGTTCTACAAGGCCAAGTGCCACCTATGCCATGTGACGACATTGCATACCCGTCCCCGTGGTTCGAAGTTGCTCAACGGCACGGAGTTACCCTGGCTTGGTGGTCAGACCATCCACCCCTATTCCGATTACCTTCTCCATGACATGGGCAGTGAAATCATGGGTGTGGGTCTGAACGACAACTACGTGAGCGGATTAGCCCGAGGCAATGAATGGCGAACAACCCCACTGTGGGGCATCGGCCTTCAGTACCGTGTGAACGGTCACACCTACTTCCTTCACGACGGTCGTGCGAGAAACTTCGTAGAGGCCATCATGTGGCATGGAGGCGAGGGTGAAGCCTCGAAGAACATCTTCAAGAACTTCACACGAGAAGAACGCGCCCAGGTGGTTAAGTTCCTGGAATCGCTGTAAGGGACAGACATCCATGCCAAAAGGAAATAAAGAAAAGTTCTATTCATCACGAATTATCGAATTATTGAATTTCTATTCTGCTGATATTAAGAATATTATGGAATTATAGATAAAATCGCAAGCGATTTTTAGAAATTACCTAAAAAGAGACAATGATGAAAATACGAAGATTGACAGTGGCAATAGCCCTCGCCAGCACAACGATGGCATTTGCACAAACGACAGACACAGTGCATACCCCCGTCCTCGATATGGAGAATGGTGTGACCCCCATTGCCGACAACCGTGGGTTCACGCTCCAGTCGAATGACGGCAAGTTTATTTTCAAGCCCTACATGTACCTATCCACAACCTGCAATTTCAATTGGTATGACGACGAGGGTTTGGACAAGGCCTACAACCAGGACAACGTAGCCAACTCGGGCTTCGCCATCCCATACGCCATATTGGGATTCACTGGCAAGGCCTTTGGGATGATAGACTATAACATCAGCATCAACGCCGCCGGTTCAGGAGGCAACATTCTCCAGCAAGCCTGGATAGACTATGCCGTCAGTCCAGCCATGCGTTTCCGTGTAGGTAAGTTCAAGACCCCTTACACCCATGCCTACCTGACGACCCTTGGCGAGACATTGTTCCCCAGTGTCCCGATGTCACTGACCAACACGACGATTATGCCCCATGTGCTGAACGCCGTGACCCCGACCATAGGTACAGGTTTTGACCTTGGCGTTGAGATGCATGGATTGATTAAGAACAAATGGGGATATGAGTTAGGTTTGTTCAACGGTACAGGTTCAGGGGTGAACAGCGCGACGAAAACGTTGAGCGACGACGACCATATACCTTCCCTGCTCTACGCCGGTCGCTTCACCTTCCAGCCCAAGGGAGCGATGCCGATGACTCAAGGCAACTCGAAGCTGCTCCACGAAGACAAGATGCTCATCGGTGTTTCCGCGAACTACAATGTTGAATCCGAGAGCGAGAGTACGAACGATTTCCGCGCAGGCGTGGAGTTCGCCTGGTTGAAGAACCGTTGGTACGTTGCAGCCGAAGGTTACTACATGAACGTAGATTTCACCAAACGGCAGAAAATCAAGGAAGAATTCAACTACTGGGGTGCTTACGCCCAGGTGGGATATTTTGTGGCTCGTGATTGGCAGATAGGCGCTCGTTACGATTTCATGGACCGCAACAGCAGTGGCAAGGATGGTATATTAAACTCTCCGGCTTGCGTGGTGAATTACTTCATCCCAAAGACGAACATCAAGTTAAGCGCGATGTACCAATATATCGGCCGTACTGGACATGACACCCAGTTGGACCGAGACAACGACGACCTTGGCATCTCGACCCATAAGGCCATGGTGATGCTTCAATATGCCTTCTAAGTTGTAAAAAACAGACATTCAACACAATAAACAAGGATGAAGAAACGTTTGACACTTATACTATCCTGTGTATTGTCCATAGTTCTGTTGTCTTCGTGTGACGATGGCGACATTTATGACAAAGAGGTTGTTTACGATGTGTCTGGACGCACCGCCAAACTAACAGGACATTTAGTTGGTCTTTCCCACTGGCCCACGAGCCACTACATCGCTTTAGCAGGTTTTGTGAAAGACAACGACTATGCAGTGATATCAAAGATTGTTCCCTCCACGAGCGAAGATGTTGACTTGGTTTTGAGCAACATTCCCGACAGCGTGGAGAGTGTTGAATTGTGTGTTCTGAGCCGTTTGCGCAAGCGAATCTACACGCTGGTTTCGAAAAGCGGTGACGCCATAGCCACCACGGACACCATACGCTTGGAAAGCGAGGGTGATGTGAGTATGTTCAACATCATCCAGCAACACACCTTCAACACCACTTGTGTGAACTGCCACGGAGGCAGCAACTTCGCAGGTGCAGGTCTGTATCTGACAGAGGGCAAGAGTTATTCCTCCATGGTAGGCCATCCATCGTCGAAACTGCCAGAATTCAACATTGTAGAGTCAGGTGATGCCGCCAACAGTGTGTTGCACAAGGTTCTGCGTACGGACTTATCAAAGAGTTGGCGTTACGACCACACCTCAGAGATAGTGTCGTATGATGTGCTGAACCTGATAGACAGTTGGATTAGCAACGGTGCCTACGAAAATTAACTGAGATAAAGATGCTGAAGAAACCGATTACCGCCTTATACATCCTCATCATTATCCTCCTTGCCATCGCCACAATATACGAGCGTCAACACGGGACGGAGGCAGTGTGTACAACCATCTACCGTTCATGGTGGTTCAGTTTGTTATGGGCGTTGCTCGGTGTGTTGTCAGCGTTCGCCATTTTCGTGCGCCGTCTGTACCGCCGCCTGGCCGTGTTTCTCCTTCACGTATCTTTTTTTGTCATTCTCTCAGGCGCCTTCCTCACCCATACGCTGGGCAAAGAAGGTTATGTTCATCTCCGTGCCGGCCTTCCCGAAACCACCTATATAGATAAGGAGAGCAAAAACAACCTTCCCCTTCCGTTCACCCTTCGGCTCGACACTTTCTACATCGTGCACTACTCAGGCACCAGCGCTCCCCAGGACTATGTGAGCGAATTGACATGCATCACAGAAAACCAAAGCGATAACGCCACCGTTTCGATGAACAACATCTACATCCGCGACGGTTACCGTTTCTACCAGTCGTCATTCGACTATGATGGTTATGGCACATGGCTAAGCATGAGTTACGACCCATGGGGTATCGGTGTGACCTACTTCGGTTATGCCATGATGGCTTTGAGTATGGTATGTATTCTTTTCTCCCGCAAGGAACGCTTCCTGCACCTGTTGCGCAGTCCCCTACTCCGTGGCGGTAGCTTGTTGCTATTGCTGTTGCTGAGCCAAGGCATGAGCGCCAACCGCAAGATAGCGACCATCAACGAAGACAAGGCCAAGTTGTTGCGCCGTGAACAGGTGATTTACAACGACCGTGTAGCCCCATTCAACACCTTAGCGCGCGATTTTCTCATCAAAATCTATCGCAAGCCCACCTACAAGGGCCTGAGCGCGGAGCAGGTGGTGAGTGGTTGGACTTACAGTCCTGCTGACTGGAAGGATGAGCCAATGATATACATCAAGAGCTCTGAACTCCGGGATTTGCTGCATATCGAAGGCAACTACGCCCGTCTGTCGGATTTGTTTGACGGTGAGGAATATAAACTGACCCCACTCATCCAGCGCTACCAGCGTCAAGAGAAGTTGTCAAAAGCCATCGAAGAGGTCGATGAGAAGGTGGGGTTGATTTTGATGGTAACCAATGGCACCCTGATAGTCCCCCTCCCCTCAGACGGGAGTGTGGAACGGCTGAGCGAAATGAAGGTTGATGCAGAATTACTATACAACAGCATACCCTTCACGAAGATACTGTTCATGCTGAATTTGACGGTAGGCATCATCGGTTTTCTGCTTCTGCTATTCATGGGTGCATCGCGTGTTGGCCGTCGTCGTCGGGTTGTTTACCAGACGCAGTTCGTTGTGCTCATCATCTCGTTAATTTTCCACAGCATAGGTTATGGTTTGCGTTGGTATATCAGTGGCAGGATTCCTCTTGGCAACGGATACGAAACGATGATTTTCATGGCATTGGTGTTGATGATATTGACATTGTTGCTTTGCCGTCGTTTTCCATTCGCTTTGCCGTTTGGTTTCCTGCTTTCCGGTTTCACCCTCTTGGTGGCATATCTGAGCGAGATGAATCCTCAAATCACTCCGTTGATGCCCGTGCTGAACTCACCCATTCTGAGTTCCCATGTAAGTATCATCATGATAGCCTACGCCTTGTTAGCATTCCTATTGCTCAACGGCATTTACTGTCTGATACTGTTATGGCGAAGGCACAAATTGAAGGCAGAAAACACTGGCGCACAAACGTTTGAAGGGACAGACACAGGTCTTCGCAGCCAGGAATCCATCGCAACCATCGGTGCAAAGATTGAGCAGTTGACTCTCCTGTCGCGTTTGTTGCTTTATCCTGCTGTATTTTGCCTTTCCATAGGAATCTTCTTGGGCGCCATTTGGGCAAATGTATCTTGGGGCAGTTATTGGAGTTGGGATCCTAAAGAGGTCTGGGCATTGATTACCATGATGGTATATGGTGTTCCGTTCCACGACCGTCTTATACGTGGTTTGCGTCGTCCAGCGCTGTTCCATGGTTATCTTGTAGTCGCCTTTTTAGTGGTGCTCATGACGTATTTTGGCGTTAATTACCTTTTAGGGGGAATGCATAGTTACGCCAATGCTTGATTATATCGTAAAAAAGTTTTAATTTTGCAGTCAAAATGAAATCGATGGGTATCACCCCATTGTAGAGAAAGAACCAAAACAAAATAATGACACGTAAAAAAATATATTGGGACGAGATAGGAGTCAGTGCCGAGTTGTCGTTGTTCAATCCTTCAGGTATGACCGAGGAGGTTCATGCTATCTTCCATGTGGAAGGCAATGATGAGGAATTCGCCAGTCAGTTGTCTCGCCTGAACCTTGGTCAGAAACAGTTTGAATCTATTATGCCGGGATATCAGTCCGTATTCAAGCGTTATTTTCTGAGCGACTCGACCAACCAGCGTCCCTTGATGGAAGAAGAGCCGACCTGTTCGGTGTCATACATCCAGCAACCTCCTTTGGACGGTAGCCGTATAGCCTTATGGGGCTATTATGTGAAGGGCGCTGACGTGAGGAGCGAAGATGGCATGACCATTGTCTCGCACAACGGTTACCGTCATTTATGGAAAATGGGTATGCAAGAGCATCAGGGCGACTCCGAGAGTCAGACCCGCAGTTTGTTGTGCCGTTACGAGTCGGACCTCGAGCGTTATGGCGCCACCTTATCCGATAACTGCATCCGCACGTGGTTTTTTGTCCGTGACGTAGATTCCCAATACGCTGGCATGGTAAAAGCCCGTCGTGAGAACTTTGTGGAGCAAGGTTTGACTCCTAAGACCCATTACATCGCAAGCACTGGTATCGGCGGCAGTCCTTCCGACACCCGCGCCTTGGTTCAGTTAGGAGCCTATTCCATGACAGGTTTTGAGCCATCGCAACAACGCTATCTTTATGCTCCGACCCATTTGAACCCGACATACGAGTACGGTGTGACCTTTGAGCGAGGAACGAGTATAGAATATGGTGACCGGCGTCATGTCTTGATTAGTGGCACGGCGAGCATCAACAACAAGGGAGAGGTGATGTATGTAGGCGACATCTCGAAGCAGTTGGACCGAATGTGCGAGAATGTGGGTAAATTGCTGGAAGAGGGTTGTGCAAGTTATTCCGACGTGATGCAGATTGTGGTTTACCTTCGTGACCTTGCTGACTACGGGGTCGTGAAGCGAATGTTCGACGCCCGTTTTCCCGAAATCCCATGCGTGATAACGCTTGCACCAGTTTGCCGTCCTACATGGCTGATAGAGATGGAGTGTATCGCCGTAGTTGCGAACAAGAACGACAAATACCGTAATTTCTAATTTCAATTGTGAGATTACCCACTTTGAGTGCGAAAATGTGACATAATACTCACTAAAGGTTTGATTTTCATCAAAAATGGGTATTGCAAGGAATTAAAAAACGCTGTAACTTTGCAATGTGAAAAAGAAAAGAAAATCCAACCATGTACAAACATACATCACACTCATAACTTTTAGAATTACGTAAACATAAAATGTTAGACATACAGGTTTCCCGAAGTGATTTCGCGAAACCTGTATGCTTTTTTTATCGGAAATCGGCACAAAAAGGAGATGAGAGCGGATTAATTCATAGAAAAGATATAATTTTGTAGTTTGAAACATAAAAAAGCGAAAAACAAAGACAGAAAACTACAAGAAGGCAAAAACGATGAGAACAGACCAACATAAGCAAGACAAGGTAGATTTGAGCCAAATAGAGACAGACTCCGCATTCATCCATGAGCGTACCGACCGTTACTTGGAGAAAATCGGAGGTCAACTCAATGCAGAGAATATGGAATTGCTGAATGTGAACCAACACACCCTTCTGGCTTATCGCATCATTCTCGACGAGGTGATGGAAGGTGGTTTTATCCAGTTGATTCAGAACGGGTGGGGTCCCTACATCTTCAACAATCCATTCGCCAAAATCTTGCGTGGGTGGGGAGAACGCGAGTTGGCCAATCTCATTTTCTCAGCAGGCAATTACTATCGGAAGCATCAAGAGGAACTGGAGGCAGACATGAGCGAAGAAGACTTCATGGCTCTTTATGAGGCTCATGAAGAACTTAACGACATGGGTGACGATTTTCTCGATGATATACAGGAATTCAGCACTCCTTCGATAGCGAACTACGTGAAGGAGCATGAGGATAGTTTTTGAACATTGACCATTGAACATTGACCATTGAACATTGACCATTGGCTTTGCCTAAAATGCTCACGCTCGGCATAGCTTAATCGCATTTTTGAGCATTGGCAATCTAGCAAAATAGAACAGGAAAGGATATAGAATATGGCAAAGAAAAAAGGGCTTAAAAGAGGTCCAATCAACATAAAAAACAAGAGAGCGACTTTTGAATACGAATTCATCGACGAATATACCGCCGGTATCGTATTGACAGGCACTGAAATCAAGTCGATCAGAGAGGGTAAAGCGAGTTTGGTTGACACCTATTGTTATTTCGTGAACAATGAGTTGTGGGTGAAGAACATGCATATCGCCCAATATGCCCAAGGTTCATATAACAACCATGTGGAACGTCGTGAGCGCAAACTTCTCTTGAACAGGCGCGAGCTCCGTACACTTCAGGAAGACACCAAGGCTCCAGGTCTGACGATTGTCCCTACCCGCTTGTTTATCAATGAGAACGGTTTGGCGAAATTGGACATCGCATTAGCTCGAGGCAAGAAAAGTTACGACAAGCGCCAGTCGATGAAAGACAAAGAAGACAAGCGCGACATGGCCCGTGCGTTCATGAAATAGCAAACACAGCGACAGCACATAAAAACGTCAGCAACACTATGAAACTGGAAGAAGCGATTAAAGAACGGATACTGATTCTTGATGGCGCGATGGGTACGATGATTCAATCCTATGACCTTCGCGAGGAAGATTTCAGGGGCGACCAATTTGTCTCAGTTCCTGGTTTGATGAAAGGCAACAACGACATTCTGAACCTTACTCGTCCGGATGTGGTGAGCGACATCCACCGCCGTTACTTAGAAGCAGGTTGCGACATCATCGAGACCAACACGTTCTCCTCCCAACGCATTTCCATGAGTGATTACCACGTAGAAGCCTATGTGCAGTCCATCAACCGTGCGGGTTGCCGTATCGCCCGTCACCTTGCGGATGAATACAGCCAGAAGAATCCTCACCATCCCCGTTTTGTTGTAGGTTCGGTGGGGCCGACGAACAAGACTTGCTCCATGAGTCCAGATGTGAACAACCCGTCCATGCGAAACCTCACATTCGACGAGTTGTCGTCCGCCTATCTGGAGCAAATGGCCGTTATGATAGAAGAAGGAGTTGACGGTCTGTTGATAGAAACGATATTCGACACCCTGAATGCCAAATGTGCGATTTACGTAGCAGAGGAAGCGATGCAAGCCGTGGGTCGTCGTGTACCATTGATGCTGAGTGTGACCGTCGCCGACAAAAGCGGTCGCACGTTGTCGGGCCAGACCTTGGAGGCATTCCTTGCATCAATCGATCAAGCCGACATATTCTCCGTGGGATTGAACTGTTCGTTCGGCGCCGACCAACTCAAGCCCTTCCTGCGTACATTGTCAGAAAAAGCTCCTTATTATATAAGCGCCTATCCGAACGCCGGACTTCCCAACAGCCTTGGTCTTTATGATGAAAGCCCAGAGGAGATGGCAGAGAAAATCCGCAGTTATGTGGATGAAGGTCTGGTAAACATCATCGGTGGTTGCTGTGGCACAACCGACGAATACCTCCGCCTCTACCCTGCCCTGATAGTAGATGAGCAAGGACAGTGGAAACGTCCGCACGAGAGGCGAGGTGGAGAGCGCAAAAAGAACGGTTTGCCTCACCATGCAAGCGATATGCTTCATTTATCAGGTCTTGAGGTACTTGACGTGAGTGAAGAGAAACGCTTTATCAATGTAGGGGAACGTTGCAATGTTGCTGGTTCCAAAAAGTTCAAGGACCTTATCATCGCCAAAGATTATGACTCCGCCTTAGCCATCGCCCGCAAGCAGGTTGAAGACGGTGCTATGGTCTTGGACGTGAACATGGATGACGCCATGCTCGACGCCCGCCATGAGATGGTGACCTTCCTTAACCTGATGATGAGTGACCCCGACGTGGCACGTGTTCCCGTGATGATAGACTCATCGAAATGGGAAGTGATTCACGCAGGTTTGAAATGCCTTCAGGGTAAGGGCATTGTCAACTCCATTTCTTTGAAAGAAGGCAAAGAAGTGTTTGTGGATCATGCACGTGAAATCCGTCGTTTAGGTGCGGCCGTAGTTGTCATGGCATTTGATGAGGAAGGTCAAGCCACTACATTTGAACGCAAGGTATCGATTTGCCAACGCAGTTACGACATTCTTGTCCATGAGTTAGGTTTCAATCCCCACGACATCATTTTCGACCCCTGTGTGCTGACCGTCGCAACAGGAATGAAAGAGCACAACGACTATGCCAAAGACTTCATTCTTGCCACCGAATGGATTCGCACCCATCTCCCTGGCGCTCATGTAAGCGGTGGTGTGAGCAACCTGTCGTTCGCCTTCCGTGGCAACAACTATATCCGCGAGGCTATGCACGCCGTGTTTCTGTACGACACCATCCAAAAAGGCCAGGACTTCGGTATAGTGAACCCGAGTACGAAAGTGATGTACGAGGACATTGCATCCGACGTGCTTGATGCCATCAACGATGTGCTGTTCAACCTCCGCGAGGACGCGACCGACCGTTTGATAGAGATAGCGACACGAGTGAAGGCAGAACAAACGGCAGCGAAGTCGGGAAATGCACCAAGTCCGGAGTCCTTGCCATCCATGGCTCAAAGTGTTGACGACCGTTTGATCCACGCACTAATGAAAGGCCAGTCGGATAGTCTTGAAACGGACTTGATGGAAGCCATGTCGGAATACGGCAATCCTGTATCGATTATTGAAGGTCCCTTGATGGCAGGCATGACGAAGGTAGGCACGCTGTTTGGAGAGGGAAAGATGTTCCTCCCCCAGGTTGTGAAGACCGCTCGGACGATGAAGAAGGCCGTGTCGATCCTTCAGCCATATATTGAGGCCAGTCAGTCCTCAGCCTCGAAGAAAGCGGGCAAAGTACTATTGGCAACAGTTAAAGGCGACGTTCACGATATCGGCAAGAACATCGTGAGTGTGATTATGGCTTGCAACAACTATGAGATTATAGACTTAGGTGTGATGGTTCCCGCAGAAGAAATAGTTCGTGTGGCCAAAGAGCAGCAAGTGGATATCATTGGTTTGAGCGGTCTGATTACCCCATCCTTGGAGGAGATGGTGAATGTTGCCAAAGCCTTGGAGGAAGCGAAATTGGACATTCCCTTGATGATAGGCGGTGCGACGACCAGTGAACTCCACACCGCCTTGAAGATATCTCCAGTTTATTCAGCCCCGATAGTGTGGTTGAAGGACGCTTCTCAAAACACTTTAGCTGCATCGAGGCTGATAGGTTCTAAGGAAGATTATGCAGAAGAATTGCGCCAGCGCTATAGTGAGTTGAGAGAAGCGTATTCCCAAAAAGACGAGCCACTGCTGAGTCTTGAAGAGGCGAGACAGCGTAAGCCAAAGTTGTTTTAATCATCATGCTGCATTCAAAAAAAAAGTCGCAACAAACACCTGTTCCTTGGAAAAATCGCATAAAAAAGGATATTTTGCCAAATTATACCGACTTTTTTCCATATATGAACGATAATTATTTATTACCTTTGCGACCAAATTGAAAAACGACCAACCAAGACTCGTTTCTATATTATCCACAGCTATTCCGACAGCAATCGAACGCTATAGTCGGAGAAACTTAACAATGTAATGAATAAACTAAAACTAACAATCTCCGCATTATCAGCCTTGCTGATATGCACTTCCACTCATGCCCAGACACGTAAGGACAGTCTTCGGGCAG
This sequence comes from uncultured Bacteroidales bacterium, assembly GCA_902773225.1. GTDB lineage: Bacteria > Bacteroidota > Bacteroidia > Bacteroidales > Bacteroidaceae > RUG11857. The sequence continues at coordinate 1,544 of CACYEC010000490.1, read as the reverse complement.
CGCAATTACCCCATGTGCGTGAAACTATCACCGCGGACTATAACGGCCGCACACAACGCAACACAGGAATCCCCACAGTGTATGTAGATATCCTCGACGGAGAGAAAGACTCAGAAGGTGCTCTCATCTCCGTTGGCAAGGACTACAGATACGTTGACGGTCAATGGAAAGCCAATGGTGACAGGTATAACATTTTCATGTCTGATGGCAGCAAAAAAGAAATAGGCAACAGCGATATAACCAGTGACAAAAACTATACAAGAAACGCAAGAGATAACCGCTGGAACAATTACTTCAAAATTGTGTGGAATGGTGAGAAAGACAAGAACTACGACATCGCGCGCATCCAGGTGATTGACGCTTCGGGGAACATGAAAGAGCGCGACGAATTGGTGAGACTTCGTGGTCGTGGCAATTCGACTTGGCGTACCGCCAAACGTAGCTACCGTTTGAAATTCCCCTCCAAGACAGCCCTTATGGCCAAAGGTGACGGCACCAACACGCATGCCGACGCAAAAAGTTGGACACTGATAGCGAATGCTTTTGACAAGTCGATGATTCAGAATGCTCTGGCATCCGAGATTGGGAAGAAGGTAGGTCTTCCTTTCAATGTGTCGTATCTCTTTGTTGACATGTATTTCAACAACGAGTACTGGGGTTGTTACCAGATAGCGGACCAGATTGCAATAGGCGGTCGCCGCATCAACATCGACGAGGACGAGGGCTGGTTGCTTGAAGCCGTTGCCACAAATACCAACTTCCTTTCAGACCCCTATATCACCGTCAATATACCTGGTGTGGGTTCAGGCACTATCAACGTGAAGAATCCAGAAGTGCCTAATGATGACGCCTCAGACCCGAAGATCTCAGCAATAGCCAATTGGTTGGGTCAGGTTAATTTTTCAGACCACTCCGAGGAAACCGGTTTCAGAAAATATATTGACATTTATTCACTCGCCGACTACCTTGTGGTGCTGGATATCACCGGTAACTACGACGGGTGCATCAGCAACTACATGTATAAAGACAAGGGAGAAAACACCAAGTTGAAATTCGGTCCAATATGGGACAATGACTTGTCATTCGGCAATTTCCATGGTGACGACTACATGAAAAAAACGCTCATGCGTGATGGTGCCAAGTCTGGCAAAGCCAAAGGCTGGACCCAATTCTCGTCTTTAGTGAATGCATCGATGGACGACGCCGTGTTCATGAAAGCCCTGATGCGCAAATGGAACAAGGTTTATCCCACCATGAAGAGTTTCATCGCCAGCAAGGTGTCGGAGATAGCGGATGCCAACATAAACAGTATCGCTTCCAACTACACCGTTTGGAAAACGTCAGAAGATTACTCAGGTTGGGTAGGTGGTACCGTTGAGTATTACGAGGACGCCCTTTACCGCATCAACCAGTACACAGGCATCCATCTTCCTTGGGTGAATGAGCAATACAACGAATACTACAATGCATTCAAGACGACGACGACCGTGCTTATCAATGCAGCCACAACCAACAACTCGACCAGTCCTTTCAGTACGGTGAGC
>CACYEC010000489.1 GCA_902773225.1 uncultured Bacteroidales bacterium | reverse complement strand
GACGCAGTTCCATGCTCCGATGCCACCGTAGAGGTCCATGTTGTTGCAATAGACATTGTAGTTGTAGGGCATCATCACCATGGTGCGCACGTTGCAAAGCGCGTTGGTGGCGCCTATGCCATCTTCGGCAGCCAGTGCGAATACCACTTCTGGGCAGCTGGTATTGTTGATGGAGAAGATGTCGCGCCAGTTCTCGGCAAGTCCGTAAGTGCCGTAGTTGCCGTTGATGATTTCCTTTGACAAAGCCTCGCATTCATCGTATTTGTTTTCACCGATGAAGAGTTCAGCATTGAGCAGCAGACGGGCCTTGAGCATTCTGTTCATGCCTTGGTTGGCACGGTTGACCAGTGCGTGGTTGGCGTCATCCTTGCCCAGCGCTGCGCAACTCTCGTCGAGTTCAGTGGCGATGAAGTCGAATATTTTCTTGCAAGAAGTGTTCCAATCGGGATCGGCTGTTCCAGGCACCTCGCTTGTCACAGCGGTGTTCAGTGGTAGCGCTCCTCCCCACAGTTCAAAGAGGCAGTAGTAGTTCCAAGCGCGTATGGTGCGCACCTCAGCCACATATTGAGCCAGTGCTGCATCGGTCATGCCGAGGCTGGATGCATCTAGTTCTTCAAGGTCGCCCAGCAACTGGTTGGCCAGTCCGATGGCCGTCCATGCGTTGGACCATGCATCGCGCACAATCTTGGACTCCTCGGTCCAGTTGTGCCAAGAGAGCACGATTTTCTCTGCTTCGTCCCAACCCCAGAGGCCGCCGTTCCATGCGCGCCATGTGATTTGGTCTGCAGGGTATTCAGAGAGGTGGAAGAAATGTTCGCCGGCAAGTGTGGACGATGTCTGGTTGTAGATGGCAGCCACAGCTCCCTTCACGCTGGCTTCGTTCTGGTAATAGACGCTCGCGTCGATACGGTCGTAAACCTTCTCGTCGAGGTCGGTGCAAGCCGACAGTCCGAGTCCCATTGCCACTGCTATGATGCTATATTTTATTGCTTTCATAATGATATGGTTCTATTAGTAGGTTTTTTAATTTCATTCTTTCATTAGGCATTCACAGTGGTTATTAATGGAAGCGCAGTGTGACGCCGAGGCTGACTTGTGTGGCCTGTGGGTATGCGCTGTTGGAATCCACTCCAGGAGTGATGCCTGTTGATGTGACAATAGATGGGTTGTTGCCGTCATAGCCAGTGATGGTGAGCAGGTTCTTGGCTGTGAGGAACACTCGGAGGCTTTCCACGATATCACGTTTCTTGGGCGAGAAGTTGTAGCCCACGGTGACGTTGTCGAGTTTGAAGTAACTTCCGTTCTCGAGGAAGAAACTGCTGATGACGCTACCTCCAGCCTTCACGTCTGGATAGTCTGTGTAGGCAGAGGTCAGCACGTTGTCAGTGCCGCATCCTTGGAGTCCCATGCCGTACTTGCGCATGTTGAAGATTTTGTATCCGAGCGCGCCACGCCAGAGCATGTTCAGGTCCCAGTTCTTGTAGCGGAAGTAGTTGTTCCAGTTGAGGAAATGCTTAGGAGCTCCGTTGCCGATGTTGCGTTTCCATGAAGCGTCGGCCACTGATGCTGGCTGTGCGTTTCCGTCGTTGTCATAGACGAGCAGGAGTCCGTTCTCGTCGATGCCGGCGTGCTCATATCCGTAGAACTGTCCCATCTTTCCACCTTCTTGTACCCGGAAGAAATACTCGCTTGTGCCAAGACCTGGTTTCTGATAGAGGTCGAGGTAGGCCATCTGATAGACATCGCTTGAGAGTTTGGCAAGTTTTGTTGTGCCTACACTCCAGTTGACGCCAGTGGTCCATTTCAGGTCTTTCTTGGCGAGGACATCGTATTCAAGACTCACCTCGAAACCAGTGTTTTTGGTAGTACCCACGTTCACAAGGATGCTGGGGTAGATGAATGGTGGCTGTGGAGCCGTGTAGTTGTAAAGCAGGTCTTTGGAGCGGCGGTCGAAGTATTCCGCACTACCGCGCAAGCGTCCGTCGAGTGCCACGAAGTCAAGACCTACGTTGAAGGCGGTGGATTTCTCCCATGCCAAGTCGTTGTTTCCATTGAGTGATGGAGCGTATCCGTTTACCCACATTCCGTCGATGTAGTAGGCACCGTAGCCACTGTAGGTGGCAAGAGAGCGATAAGCATCGAAATCAGAACGACCAGTCACACCGTAGGAGATGCGTGGTTTCAGGCTCTGGAACACGCTTGTGATAGGTTCTGCGAATGGAGTCTTGGTGATTTCCCATGCAGCGGAGATGGAGGGGAAGTTACCCCATTTCTTATTCTTACCGAACTTGGTGCTTCCTTCACGGCGCAAAGAAGCTGCGACGAAGACCATGTCCTTGAAGTTATAGTTGACGCGTCCGAAGAAACCAATCAGTGTGGATTCGCTGCGTCCAGCCCAAATGCGAGCCTTGCCATCTGTCAGGTAGGTACCGTTGCTGATGCCGTGGTAACTCAGGTTGTCATAGACAAAATCATAGTTCTCAGAACCGCTCTGTTCCCAGTTGCTGCGTTCCCAGCTGTAGCCAACAACAGCCTTCAGTTCATGGTCCTCAAGGGTGAGCGTGTAGTTGGCGAGCCATTCCAGACGGTTGGTCCACCATTTCTGGTAGTTGATGTTGGCATGACCTGCATAGCCTTGCCAATAACTCTCGCTTGATGTGGTGGGCGAGTAGAAGTTTGACTTCAAGTCGTTGTACTGGAGCGCGTAACTCAACGAGGTGTTGAGGTAGTGGTGATCTGTAGAGAGGATGTTCACTTTCACGTCGGCATTTCCGAGGAGATAGATTCGGTCGCCGTTGCTCACGTTCTCTTTCAGGTCGTTCACAGGGTTGTGGATACCAGAAGGAGACTCAGGCTGGTAGTAAGTGCCGTCTTCATTCTTCACGGGTAGTGTGGGGTTCATGGTCAGTGCAGTGTCGAACAGGCCGTCGCTGCCCCATTTCTCATGCACCTTACGGCCCGAGAGCGATGAGTTGAACTGCACACGGTTGTTGAGCACGCGCTGTTCACCTACGAAGCGTCCACCGTATTCCTCACGTCCGCTGACGATGTCAAGACCATTGCCTTTCTTATAGTTGAGCGAGGCAGTGAAGAAACCGTTCTTCGACGTGTTGTCGATGGAGATGTACTGATTATGGCTGTAGCTGACGGGGCGTGTAATCTCGTCCCACCAGTCGGTGTCGCCGCCATAATCCTGTCCACGGCGTGAACGGCGGAACTCATCGGTGGAGAGAATGTCGGGTTTGGATTTCTGGAAATTCAGTGCGACGTAACTGTCGTAAGTCACGGTGGTTACCCCCTGTGCGCCACTGCCTTTCTTGGTGGTGACGAGAATCACACCATTGGCACCACGAGTACCATAGATGGCAGCTGAACCAGCGTCCTTCAACACGGTGATGCTTTCACATCCTGAGTGGAGATGTTGCGGAGGTCACCACCAGCGATACCGTCGATGACAATCAGCGGTCCGTTGGAGGCGGTCAATGAGCCTGCACCGCGGATTTGGATGTCGGTCATTGAGTTTGGGTTTGCATCGGCGGTTGAGGCAACGTTCAGCCCAGGCACCTTACCAGCCACCAATGCCATTGCATCGGTAGCAGCGCCTTGGTTGAACTGTTCTTTGTTGACTTGTACCACAGAGCTTGAAATCTCTTTCTTGGCCAAGGAACCATAGCCGACGACAACCACGTCTTCCAATTGTGCGACGTCCTCATGGAGTGTCACCTCCATGCCGTTGGTGGCTTTGAGTTCCTGAGGCACGAAGCCGATGTAGCTGAAGACCAGTGTTGCACCGGCCTTGCACTCTACTTTGAAGTTTCCGTCAATGTCTGTGACGGCGCCGCTCTGGGTGCCCTTCACAGTGACGTAGGCTCCGATGAGGTCTTCACCCATGTTGTCTTTCACATGACCACTGATGGTGGTCTGCGCCATGACGTTCATGGAGAAGAATGCAACTGCGCATAGCATCAGCATGCGGCAGATAAGGTTTTGCGTTTTTTTCATCCTTCTTTTAGTTTAAGTTAGTGATTAATATGAATTGTTACTATTTTAATGGGAAGTTAATTCGCTTCGCTCGTGGGAGTTAAAGGGGGAGTTAATTCGCTTCGCTCATGGGAGTTAAAGGGGACGATAGGCTTGTTGGTGGTTTGTCCGTTTTTTGAATCACTTTCCTTTACTGGCATTTCTCAATCCGAATGGCAGCCCCGCCGCTGCGGGCGAGTTTGAGGTGGATTGTAGTGTTCTTGTCCACTTCCAGTTGACGTATGGTCATTGAATAGGGATTGGTTTGGAAATCGGCATCGGGTCCGTCCTCGTAGATGATGGCGCGATAGGTGTCGCCTTCGTCGAGGAAGTCGAGGTTGATGTCGATTCGGCGTGCCTGTTCGTTGGTGATGCTGCCGATGAACCACCTGTCTCCTCCGCGTTCCTTGCGGGCTATTGTCACGTACTCACTGATAACGCCGTTTGGTACCAATGACTTGCTCCACGTTGTCGGGCAACTTTCTATAAATGTCAGGGCGGGTTGTCCTTCGTAGTTCTCGATGGCATCGGCCGCCATCTGCAACGGACTGTAGATGATGACGAACTCACCGAGTTGCTTGGCGAGGGTGGAGTGGGGGTGAGTGCCTTTCACGACTTCCGAGAAGTTGAAGATGGCAGGCGTGAAATCGGTGGGTCCCGCCAGGCATCGTGTGAAAGGCAGTGTCACGGTGTGGGCAGGAGGATTTCCTCCTTTGACGTCCCATGCGTTGTATTCCTGGCCACGAACACCCTCTTGGGTCATCAGGTTGGGCAGCGTCCTCTGTATGCCAGTCGGCATGGCAGGTTCGTGGTTGTCAATCATGATGTGGTGTTTGGCAGCGGTCTCAATCACCTTTCGGTAATGTCGGATGCCGTATTGCGACTTTGCCAGTTCCTTTCCGTCGAACAGGTGCCCAACATAACCCGTTTTCACCGCGCGTATACCCAGTCGCTCATACCATGCGAAGGCTTCCTCCATTTGGCTTTCCAGCAGGCGTGCGTTGCCCCAGGTCTCTGTGTGCCCGATGAAACGGACGCCTTTCTCGAGTCCGTAACGGCAAACCTCCTCAAGGTTGAAGTCGGGATAGCACTTCAGGTAACTGATTTTCTCGCCTTCACCCCAACCGGTGTTCCATCCTTCAGCCAGCACACCGCTGAAGCCATGTCGGGCTGCGAAGTCCATATAGCGCTTCACGTTTTCGGTGGTGGCGCCATGAGTGGGTCCCATTTCCCATGTGTTGGCTTTCTTGTGGATGCTCCACCAAATGCCGATGTAGCGGCCTGGCTCAATCCATGAGGTGTCGTCAATCCTGCATGGTTCGTTGAGGTTGAGCATTAAGCGTGAGGTAATCAAGTCGCCGGCGCACTGTCCGAAGATGATGGTGCGCCAGGGGCTTTTCAATTCTCCTTTCGCATAGACTTTCACACCGTTTTGCCAGGGCGTGAGGGCTGTGAGCAGTTTCACTCCTGTTAAAGATGTCCGTGGTGTGAGGTTGATGCTGGCATAGTCTTCCAACGCAGCCTCATGGATGGCAAGGAAAAGGTTGTCGGCATATTCTATGGTAAGTGGCGTGCAGACGGTGTCTTTTTGGCTCAGCAGTTCTTTGGTGTAAATGCCTTCGAAATACTCGGTGTGGTTGGATGGAATCGACCAAGCCTTGGCGTCGTGGGCCATGGTAATCTCGGTTAATTCTTCCTGAATACAATACTCTTTACCTTGCCTTACGTCGGGCAGAATGTATCTAAAGCCAACTCCGTCGTTGAACACACGAAAGACCACCGTCATTCTCATCTTGACGCCTGTTTTCTCCTGAAAACTGACGGACAGTTCGTTGTAATGATTCCTGACAGTTTCGTCCTCGCCCCATACCTGAGTCCAAGTCTCATCATGTTGGTCGCGTGAGTTACCAGTCATCTTGCAGTTGTTGCCCAGCTCACCATCGTTCATCTTGTATCCCAGATGCGATTTGGAAATGATGCGCTCCCCTTGGTAATCCACACTGTAGAAAGGTTGGTTGTTTTCCAGTCCCACTTCGACAGTCAGGTTGCCGTCAGGAGAACTGACTTTGATTGGTTTCGATTGGCACACCGCTATGCCCAGTGCCAGAATGGCACAGAGGGTCATCATTCGTTTAGCACAAGCCTTTTTCATCGTTATCTTCTCGTTAAGTTGATTGAAGGGAAGAAATACCAATGCAAAGGAATCAACGATAAAGAAAGTTAAAAACACATTTCTTCTTTTACTTCATCCCTGCATGAGGTTTTCGCTTGCAAAAGTATAGCGGCAAACCAGACGATACAAGACTGTCAAAGAAAAATCTAAATCAATAAAAATGTAATTGTTTGATTATCAGTGGTGATATTTAAGACTTGAGGCATTAAAATCAAAATCATTTCATGGGCAGTTTAAGCGTTAGACAGAGGCTACGTCAGTCTCAAATGTGTCTTTGTTGATGGCACGTGCCTTCATTTTCGATCGGTAGGTATAGATGGTGGAGATGCTGGAGTTCAAGATTTCGGCAATCTTTTGGTTGTTGTTGATGCCGAGTCGTAGAAGTGCGAGAATGCGCAGTTCGGTGGTCAGTGAGTCTTTGCGTATCTCAAATTGATTGTCGGACGTCAACAACTTATTGACCTCGCTGACGAAGTTGGGGCAAATATTGAGGAAAGCCAAGTCGAATTGTTTCAGATAATTCTCTGATATTTGGTTCAGATAATCTGAGTCCTTGATTTCCTTATATAATTCCTCTATTTTATGGTTTCGAATCAAGCGGTTGAGTTTTTTGTTGCGTTCGTCGGCCTTGCAGATGAACGTGCTGCCCACCTCAAACAACCGAGCGATATATTCCTCTTTCACTCGTCCCAACTGTGCTAATTCATCGTTGGCGGTGTTGAGACTGTTGTTGAGGGTGGATAGTTGTGCATTGGCTTGGCTGAGCTTCTCGTTG
>CACYEC010000488.1 GCA_902773225.1 uncultured Bacteroidales bacterium | reverse complement strand
CTCTGAACTCACGGAAAAAGGTCGGATTCATCGGTGGATTCGACCACTTTCTCCCCTTCATCCGATTCAATCAAGAACAACCAATATTAACCCAACTATATTCTATCAACATGAAAAAAGCAATCATCCTTTTCGCATCAGTATTGCTTGCCATACAGATGCAGGCACAAGTGAAAGTGGGCAGCAACGGAAATATGATGGTGGGCAGCACCACGGGAACACCTAAATCTACCCTTTCTGTCGGTGGTATAGGCGACAGCATCTCGATTCTCAATATATCAAACAGTCTCGGTAATGCAGACAGTCGGAACTGTGTGAAGATATACAGCAGTGGTTACAGATCAGTGAATGGAACTGTTGTTGACCTCTACAATGACATCCGTCGCTATGGTTCTAACATCGGCTTGAATATCCAACCGTCAATCAATTATTCTTATGGTCCTGCATTCGGTGTGCGGAGTCTGGCTGGTAATTCCGAATATGCCACCTTTGCAGTCTTTGGTGGCGTGGTGAACGGATGTTCAGATGGCACAATCAGCAATCCGAAAAGTGCCGGCATCTACGGTTCTTCCACAACCAACATGTCTTTTGTATATCCTGGTGTCTATGCGGGATATTTCAATGGAGACATCAGAGTCGCTGGAGGCAACATTTATGGGACATTGTCAACACCTGCCACCAGTCCTTCGGGTAGTGGAAGTGTTGTTGCTGTGCCAGCTGATGCTTCAACAGAAGAAAGAGTATCGTCCAAGCTATCAGGCGTGCAGCTCCTACAGACCATAATACCTGCCGAGACGGCAAGGTCGTCCTCCACAGGACAGAAAGGTGAACTGCCGACATTTGACTGCGACTCCACCATGAGTCCGGAAGAGAAAATGGCAGTTACCGATCGAGCCATTGAGGCTTACTCCAAACTGACTGTGACCAATTGTGAAGCACCATCTGTCAGATACAGCCTCAACCCCGACCAACTGAAACAAGCCTTCCCTGAACTCGTCTATGAGGACAAGTACGGCAATGTGAGCATCAACTATGTGGAGATGGTGCCTCTGCTGCTTCAGTACATCAATGAACTCAGTGCGGAGGTCAAAGCACAAAGGGCAGTTCTCGCCGAATACACAGGCGACAAGACCATGATGACGGAAACCAACAAGCGCATGGAAGCGACCGCCACATCCCTTGCAGATGCTGAGACCGACATCCTTTCCCTCGACCAGAACGAACCCAACCCTTTCTCCGAAACAACGATGATAGGCGTGACAGTACCAGAATCCGTGAAGACCGCCCATATCTTCATCTACGACATGAGCGGCAAGGAAATCAAACGCATGGCAATCGCAGCCCGTGGTAAGACCAGCGTCTCCATCGCAGGTGAGGACCTGACATCTGGCATGTACCTCTACTCCCTCATCGCCGACGGCAAGGTCGTCAGCACCAAGAGGATGATTCTTGCCAAATGATTTGGGAATAAGCTGATAAATCCTTATATTTGCAACAGAACAAACCAAGCATCTCGTCATAGATGCAAATATTCTCTGAGAATGTTTACTGGAAAAGGTAAGCAAGTCATACGTAAGTAGCAAATTATCATTATCGTTAAAGCAACTTCTTATGATTGAAAAAATGTTCAAATATATAATGGCGACATTGCTCGTCGTCGTATTTCCATTTTCAAGCAACGCCCAGAATTCAAGAGAGATAGAAGTCTCGCTGTCTTCCGACGACTTCACCCTCGTCAGGGATGACAGCATCACGGATATCAACATGAAGCCGGAACTGAATAGTTTCTTCCTGGGTATCAGGGCTCCAAGAATACCCTATTTCACCAAAAATATCCTTTTACCCCAGAACTGCACAAAAGCAAGCGCGACATTCGTGCCGAATAACGAAACTGTTTATGATGACATTGAGTTAAGGATGCTGGAACCCTTCATCCCGGGTTACGACCATATTGCAAACGATGTGGAAAGAGGCACCTTCGCCACATTTCCTGAAAGTCAAATCGAGAATGTGAAACTGTTTGATTACGATGGTTACAAAGTGGCGACCATCCTCTATACGCCATTCCTTTATGATGCGGTTTCCAAGAAACTTACTGCATACAACAATCTTGTTCTGACTCTTACAATAGAAACAGAGCGGACCATATCACCAACTCCATATACCGAGAAAGACCGTGATTATGTCAGAAGTATGGTCATCAATAACGGGGAGATGGATAGCCTGTACCCTCTCGATAACATGAGACAAACAACGAACACCGTCGGGGGACTCGAGGACATCTCAGACAAACTGTATTACTTGATTATCACTTCAAGTTCATTGGAAAGCTCATTCGACAGCCTGGTCTTGCTGAAGGACTATAAAGGGAAAACCGCAAGGGTTGTGACAACTGACAGTATATATTCGCTTTACAGCACAGGAACCAATGCCCAGAAAATACGCAACTTTATCAAACAGCAGAAGTCTGATTATCCAGAGTTGGAATACATCCTGCTAGGTGGCGACTATAGTATTATACCTGCTGTGACAATAAAATTAAATCATCCTCTACAAGCAAATACTACAGTGGATGTCCCAAGTGACATGTTTTATGCATCACTTAACTACAATTATACATCGATCAACCCCAGTAGTAATATTTTTGGAGTTCCAGCCAACAATGTAACACTAAATCTAAATCCCAATGTCATCGTTTCAAGACTGCCATTCAACAATGTAGAGGATATAACAAGATATGTTTCAAAATTGTGGAAACACGAGACATACAGTATGGATAATTTGGCTATTCGTGATTTCCTGTTTGCTGGCGCTGAGGCTGACACAATAGTTAATGGAATGAGTGACGCTCATTGG
>CACYEC010000487.1 GCA_902773225.1 uncultured Bacteroidales bacterium | reverse complement strand
TCTAAGATGGGAAAATCTGGAAAGAGAGAAGAGGCGGTATTACATGAATATCACCATCAAGAAAACGAGGAATAACGTCCGCATTCCACTTTCCAAGGAGGCCGTATCCATTTTGAGGCCGATTAGGAAGAAGGGTGCTATCTTCCCTACCCTTTCTCCGTACATACTCAACCACAAAGTTCCGCGACTAATGGAGGCGGCCGGCATCGACAAGCATATTACCTTCCACTGCTTCAGGCACACCTTCGCCATGCAATTGCTGGACAAAGGTGTCGATATCCCGACCATCGCATTTTTCCTTGGGCACAAGTTCCTGGGCAGTTCGTTGACTTATCTCCATTGCACTAAAGAGCATCTGGAGGAGGCCATTGCGAAACTGGAAAGATAAAAGTATTAGGACTGCCGCCACCTCAAATGAGATGACGGCAGTTGTAATTGCACCCTGTATACATATTCTTCAATAACTGACGATTCTCGCCCGTATTTTTGCATTTCTTTGCGATTATTAATCTTTTATTTACCTTTCAACTGATTGAATATCTTCATCTTCCATGCTCAGGCACTGCGCCGCTTTTTCACCGCTGATAGGGGTCACTCGCTTGGGCGTATGCCAAATCTGCCTTACATTTTCCCAATAGCCTCATCAATTCTATTGGCAATGCGGATAGTATTCTCCTTATCTATCAGTTTCTGTCGCTTAGCCTTTGACTTCAATAGATTTGCTATTTTTTCCAGAGGCTCTTTATCCTGTTTTATCTCTTGTCTGATTTCACCCAAGCAGCTAGAACCCTTCAAATAATACCTCTCAACCAAAAAATGACAGAACTCCATTTTAGCTCCATTCGAAAGGCACGCAAGTTTATTCGCCATAAACGTCGGTGATACTTGAACGAATATCGCCTCCATTGAGTAAGCGCAACGTCTGGTAGGCGTAGATTGCTCAAACTTATCATACAGCCAACCATACGTCATGTTATCATCCATGCTTTCCCAGACTGTTGCAATATAATCTGTCTCCTGTTTCTTGATGCGTTTGTGATTCAATTCCCCTAAGTAAGATACTATTTCCCTCATCTCATCGGTATTATGCTCGTGAAATTCATAGCCCTGGCTGTTTAGATGATTCCTGACTGTGTCATCTGGGTATTTCTCGCTGATTGCTTTTATGTTGCTTTTTGCCGTCCTAATCACATTCTTCCTACTCAATTTCACAAGCCCTCTCCGTTCCAATGAAAGGAGTATTCCGGCTAAATGAACTACTTCGAAAGCATACCCTAATTCTTTGTTATAAAAGCGTCTCTTCTCTGTTTCCAACAAATTGATAAACTCATCATTAGATAGTTGGGAGCAATTCCATAACTTTTCCCAATTACTCAGATTCCTAGAACGCAGCATTCTGCATTCGGACACCAAATAATCAGGTGAAATCAGAAACCCCGTCCGTACAAAAGCAACAAGGTATTTAAATGGGATGGTATATACAGAATTGTACAGCCCATGACTCTCTAATAATCCATTATATTTCACCCTAACCTCATGGACTAACTTTTTATCCTCTTCCGATAAAGAAAATGATTGGTAGTATTCAATATAATTGTTCCCGAATCTGTCTTCAAGTGAAGCTATTGTAAGATACGCCACCACATTGGTTACGAAGCTATCATAGTTCGGATTATCTTCAATCGATTTAGGCAGCTGTTCAAAGAAACGCCTTATATCTATGAGACAATGGCGGAGAAGTCTAAGATTTTCACATTTTGAGGCAATAAACAATTCGGTTATCAGGTTTCGATTATTTCTAAGGAGTATATTTCCTGAAGCATCTATAAACTCTCTGGTAATACCGGCATAGTCTGCCTCTAACAAGAAAGTCTGTCCTACAAGTTTTTCTTTGAAATCCTTGTATTCTACAGCAAGGTTTTCTTTCTTGGCCACCTCTATAAGCTTATTCTCATCGCATACCAGAATAACTTTAGAATTTGAATGTTCTACGATACCATTAACAAACCCAAACAACTCATCCAATGGGATCTTGCTACGTTCAATATCATCCAGCACCAAGACTTTATTCCCCTTTACTGCCGCAGAATCGCTCATGAAGATCTCAAGAATTCCCTCTGCATCTAGCAAGTTGCCTAATTCCTCTCCTGTTCCATCACCGTCAATATCAATATTCGATTTTACAGCAATACTCATTACCCCAAAGGCGATTTTCTTGGCAACTTTAGCGCCTTTTGAGTACAGTATCGGATGTAGTGCTGTTTTTATCTTGCGCACAACGGTGCTTACCGAATTCAGGCCGTTGACACTCACGTAGATAGGCTTCAAGGCAACGGATTCACTGTCTGTCCTCTCCTTCTTTTTTGCCCATTCTTCTATCCGTTTCTCGATGTAGTACGTTTTACCGCATCCCCATTTACCGCTTATCATCACGGCGAACTGAGGTTTATCCATTTTCAAGTACTCATCAAGATATGTTGTCAGTTCTTTATTGTCGTTCATACTTCATCATTTTTGTTCAACTTACTTCTTGGTTATTTTCAACCTTATCACCTCTGTGTTCATGCTATACTTCGCCACAAGTCTTGGGTCAACTGTAATTCTTACAGTAGCCCACCCTTTTTCTGTGTGTGGCTCATTCAAAACAGTTACTTCTGGCCTATTATCTTCAGCGACAGGCTCCAGCACCGGTAGGTCTGCAAACTTCATGAGTAAAACCGTCTTGTTAAACGATTCTGCCAACGGCAAGTCACGTAGGTTAAACAGAGTTCCAAAGCCGGTATTGTAATAATATGCTCCTTTATAATACCTATGAAAAGACCATTTTTGTCCTTTTGGCAAAGGATCCATCTTAACCATCGCGTCCACAGAACAATCAGTGTCCATAATGACATACTTATCTCCCTTCTCTCCTACATACTTATTAAACAGTTTCTCAAACTCGCCCCACTTCATTTCTACATTCCTAACCTTCATCTGTGAAACGGCCTCAAACACAATGTATATATACCTTGAGCGGAACACCAGTAACATATCATTAAACAAACTGGGATGCCTCCATATCTCTTTGTTCAATACAATCTCTTTTGTTGTCAGGAAGGTGTATGCGCCCAAAGAAAGAGTGTCATTCTTTTCTTCATACCAATCTCCATTCAAACCATCCGTTATACTATCCCTATTGTTGTATAGAACCGAATCAAACAATTCCCTCACCGGTTCTTTATCCTGTTCTGATAGTTGCAAGTCAAACAGGGTTTGTATTTGCTCTTTTCCTTTCTTACCCCTCTTTGGCTTCTCTTGTATTACCCCGTTTGTAAGCTTGGTCATTGCCCGTTCTATTATATCCTCTATCTTTCTGCCTTGTATCGTAGGGTAAAGGTGTAAAAGAACAGCATGTTGCGTCCAAAGGCGCCCATATTTTACGAGTTCTTCCTTCTTATCCTCTATTAGCTTGCGTTTCTTGTCATCCAGTAGATACTCTTCCTCCCCATCAGGCTCCACAGAAAGCAATAGCATCATAGCTGTGAACTTCTCCAGCATTTCAAGGTCATATTTATGACCAATCACCTTGTCTATCGACATGCTCTGAGTCATACGGAAGAATGAGCCAGTCTTTTCGTCTTGTTTTTCTTTGCAGTTGGCATAATTCTTTAGTATCAGCGCCGCAGTCGTAGGGAGAAAAGTGCTGCTGTTTCCTGCACTTTTTCTCAGCTCACCTGCCACCTCATAATGGCCAGTTGTGAACAGATGCGCCACAGCCAGGTAGTGGACTTCCCTTAACTCCTGCCATGTATCAAGGCACTCTTCTTCAGTTTTTTTCAGAGCTTCCACATTATCGCCTTTGGCATAGCTTACTTTGGGTATTTCATTGATATAGTCATATCTCAACTTGCAGTTTTCCATAAACACCTCAAACAAGCTAAACCTTCCGCGTTTGACAGCCTCAACCATTTTGCCAAGCATACTATATATAATTCCCGTATATGGCAACTCGTCATGCCTGAATGTACGTGACCAGTTCCAAAGCAAATTACGCTCTTCTTCGCTGTCGTGAGGTGATTGAATATAGCTATCTACAATGCTCTCATAAAAGCTTTTAGTATAGAATGAAGTGTTCTTGTTTGTCGCCAATCTCTCAGCCTTATCCAGTTCGTTCACCCTGTTCATCACAATCGCTGACAGATTTGCATTTTGTGTCCTGTCAGCATACAGGCACAGGTCTGTCAACCTTTGGGTTCGGATGTTTAGTGCATGCGTTTTTGACATTTCTTTTTTGTAACGCGCCTCTATAAGTCCCAACATCTTCTGATGGTCATCATAGTTTAAACATGTATGCACAAACCAAAGAATGATGGCTGCGTATCCCCCGGCGACAAACAGGCTTGTCCAGTTCATCACAACCATAAATAACTCGAGAGTTTCTCCTCTTAAAACCAGCGATAGGATGCCCATCAAGATAATGTATCCCACACTAAAGGCAGAGCCAAGCATATAGCAGCGGTAAGGCACACTGGTCTTAAACATTCCGCTGATGTGCTCCGAATTATACTTCTCGTTGATTCGGGTTATTACGGAGAACAAGTATGTAAATGCAAAAGCAAACAGGGCAATGATAAGCGGTATAGCAATTATCGCCGCTGTATCGCTGTAGCCAGTTCCATAATCTACGATCTGTTGCAAATTTGTTTGAATAGAATCCATTTTGCAATAAACTGCTTCTTGTCCGTCTGCAAGGCGGGCGATAATCTCACTGATAGAATCTTTTTTTGCTGACCGAATCTGCTGGATGTTCGCGTTGATTTCAGTCAACATAGTCAGTGAATCTATCTTTTGAGACAATTGTAAATATGGTGAATTTGCCAACATCATTATCTCTACAGGTTTTAATAATCCCTTAGCCTTCTCTACTGCACAAACAAATACGAGCAAAAAACCAGCATGATCAAAGGCGTGATGAGCTTAGCAAGAAGCGTTATATATTCAAAGGCCATGTTAGATCCCCATTGGGCAAAATAATTACATATCATCCATTGAAAGGCAGGAGAGTACTATCTTGTTCTTTCTGGCCTGCTTCTCTTTGGAAGAGAAATAGGCCGTCTTCTCTTCAAGAAGCCCCTTGTTGAACTTGTCCGGATTGCGCT
>CACYEC010000486.1 GCA_902773225.1 uncultured Bacteroidales bacterium | reverse complement strand
CCCTTCATTGAATATGCCAGGATGTTGCCGCTGAGGTCGTCTCCGGCAATGATGACGAAGCCTTCCTCCACGCCGGTATTGAACACGTAGTAGGGATCTGTGGTATTCTTTGTTGTGGTGTGCCCTTTTACCAGCGTTGTCTTTCGGGTGGTGACAGGTGTGAGTTGTAGGCTTCCCCTTCCTTTTTCTATGAGGAAGGTTGTGGCTTTCTTCTTGGCCATTTCACTGTCTACGGGGGAGGCCATCAGTGCAAGGGCTGCAAAAAGTGTGGTGGCGATGGCAATGCTTCTTTTCTTCATAATGGAAATCATAGTCTGATTTTATAAGTCCCCCCTCGCTATGAGAGGCGAGAGGGGACTTGCTTGGTCCGAGGTGGCATGGTTCGTGCCTATCGGTTAGAGAAGGGACTAATCCCAAAGAGACTTGCTTGTGACCTGGACGTCGTTGTTCTCATCTTCAAGGTCCAGTTCCATGGTGTTAGCCCATGGGTCGTCCTGGGCATCTCCTGATCCGCCGACATCGCCGGGACCCAACACGGAGTTCAACAGATTGAGATGGACAACATCTGTCACAGGTGCTACATATTTCTTGTACATGGTTTCTTTTGGTCGTTAATTATTTCACATAGATTTTCTTGCCATTGCAGATGTAGATACCCTTCTGGGCAGGCTTGCCGTTGAGCTTCTGGCCGTTGAGGTTGTAATAACCAGCATTCTCAGTCTCGATGACACCACCAGCAAGGATTTCCTCCAAGATGTTCTCGATGCCGTCGAGGTTGTCTTCCTCTTCCTCGTCGATGAACCAGAACATGTCATAGTTGGCAGCATTGGCGCTTCCACCATTGTTTCCACCGTCTTCAGAGATAAGGCCTGTCAGGTCGAGGAAGGCCAGGTTCTTGTATTTGCTCAATGACGGAGTGATGTTGGTAGCCTTGTAGAATGCGAGCGGGCCGGTGACAGATTTTCCTTGAGAATTGGTGTATGACCTGGTGAGGATGTAATTCGTGCCAGTTCCCCAGTTGGAGTCTCCGTTGCCGTTCACGAAGACAGGCTTGAGCAGGTTGCCTTCGTTGCTGGTGATGTTGCTGTTCACGTCCTTCACGAAGAGTGGGAGTTCGCTGAAATGTCCATTCTCTGCCTTTGCTTGGCCGATGAGGATTACACCGGTGTTCTCGGCAGCCACATCGACAGGCTCGAGGTTCAGCTTACCTGCGCTGAGGGTCTGTACGCCGTCATTGTCGTCGTCATCAATCATCTCCCGGCCTTCTGCCTCTGTGAAACTTGTAGCTTTGTAAGCCAACACCTCGTCGCCGGTGAAGTAGCCACTGAGGTCGTAGCGCTCGTTGTGGTGGCGGCTCTCGGTGGCATAGCTCTTCGAACCGTAGGTTTTCAAGGGCTTGAAGGTGCTGGTGACACCGATCTTGAAGACCTTCATGCCTGTGACGTCGATAAATATGTCATACGAATCACCACCATTATATCTTTCAGCAGGATTTGGCACCAAGTAGCAGGTATTGCCATCAGTGTTTGTTATCAGATTGATTAGACTTGCATCAGAACCGTTGCCCTCGTCATGCATCTTGTCGTCTGTACCTTTAAATTGTTCTCCATTTGTTCCATTGGCAAATCGTTCTGCATAAGCAGTCGGTGTGCCGTCGGCGCAGATATAGACGCGTTCGCCTTTTTCGATAGACACTTGGGGTACTCGGATGAGGTAACGATTGTTGTCGGTGCCTTCCATAAATTCCAAATATCCTGCGCCATCTTCTGTGCCGTAGCGGAGCATGTCTTTACCAGTGACTTCTCTTTCTCCATCACCAACAGCGGAATAGAGGAAGTAATTGCCTGATTTGCCCTTTCTTAAGTAGATGCCTAAGCCTTTGGCCTCCTCGATGGGTTGGAAGTTGGCAGTGAGTTGTGCGCCCTGAGCGAAGACGGTGCTCTTGATACCCTTTTGTATGTGATTGAGAGAATAGACGTTCTCTTCACCTTCTACAAGCTCCCACTCCTTGAAAGTGGCTCTTTGTTCTTCGGTTGGTGCGTTGG
>CACYEC010000485.1 GCA_902773225.1 uncultured Bacteroidales bacterium | reverse complement strand
GAACATCCGTCGCAGCCAGTTGACATAACGGTCCATGGCCTGGGTGCCTGGATTGAACTCACGGCAGATAGCGTCCCACTCGTCGATGATGAAGACGAACTGCTCGCCTGTGGCTTCCATGATACGGATGAGACAACCCATCAGGTCATCGTCATCTTTGACTGATACAGACGGATATGCTTCCAAGACATCAGTTTTGAGCGTAGTGTCAATCTTGCCCACAATATCGTCATCATGGAATCTTGATACAAAGGCCGTCATGTCGAGATAGATTACCGCGTATTTGTTGAGGTGTTCCTCAAACGACGGGTCGTTAGCAATGGCGAGGTCTGCAAACAGGCTCCGCGAGTCGCATGAATGGTCATAGTAGGCACAGAGCATCTTGGCCGCCATCGACTTTCCGAAACGGCGACAGCGAGTCACGCAACTGAAGCGTTGCTCGGTGAACAGTGATTGGTTGACCACTGTTATTAACCCCGATTTATCGATATATTCGCCTCTTCGGAATGATTGAAATCCAGCGTTTCCTATGTTGATGTATGTACCCATTATAATAAGAAGCCTTAACCTGTCTGATTTAGAGATTGTGAAGAGGAACGCCTAACAATTCGTTGGTGTGTTTTATTTGCTTTTGTGCTATTGATGCCAAACGATGTTGCACTGCTAAGATAACAATATCAATAGTATGTCCCCGTTTTACGACAATTTCATTTTCATGACCGCCAATCCATTGCTTATTGTTGATATATGTGACGATACCTGCATGGGATGTTTCTTCAATATTTCCTTTTTCTATTACATCGCATGCAATTTCTTCACCATCGCAATTAAACTTTATATCTCGAATGCAAGCAACATTCATGATTGAACACTCACAATTTCTTCCTTTGTCCAAATGTTGTAGATCGGCCTTAAAGGTGGGACCAACAGTCCTGAATACAGAAAGATAATCTTCGTTTAGCTGACTTCGTAAAGTGAAAGCACTTTTCAGAACCCGTCCATTTAAAATCCTGTTAGGGAATAACATCCTTACAACATCTTCTTCATTCGTTACCATGTCAGCTCTTCCAATTTCTCTGTTAGTGTATCCACGTCGAAAGGAACATTGTTTTCACCACTTACATGATTTCCTTGAATGATGTAAAAAGAATAGTTGTTGTCAGCCAGATTAACACCTGCCTCTTGGTTGGTACATTCTATTAAGATTGTGCCATTGCTTTCTGGCGAGATTTGAATCCTTCTTAGGCATTTAGGACTCAAATTCGGTAGCAAGACATCGAAATTACGTTTTACTTGTTCTGTTAATGGGTAACCACCTTCTCCGTCCCAGTTATCCTTATAAGCGGCAAAAATCTCCATATCTTTCATCAAGCGATACTGTTCGTTCATTCTGACAATCGCTTCTTCACGAAGTGCTTCTTTAATAAGCATCTCGCCTATCGACCGTTTATCTTCCGAGGTAATTCTAATGCCATGAAGATAGTTCATCACGTCATCTACAGAAGAACTTACTCCATAACGATTAACAAATTCTGCTGCTATAGAGTTTTCTTCATTATTTGGATATGTGTAATTCTTGTCTTCCATCCTTTTTTCAGAGAAACATCTATATACAAAGGGATTTCTATAAAATCGCCAAAGCTTCGGAAGTTATAAAATGAAGTTAAAAATGGAGTTGAGCCAGCCGTGCAAGCAGAAAATTAGGTATAGCCGACATTATGATTGGTTGCCGACTATTTCCATCGTTAGTCTCTTTGGAAGAGGTCGCGGGTATAAACTTTGTCTTTCACGTCGTCGAGGTCGGTGCTGTAGCGGTTGGCTATGATGGCGCTGCACAGGGACTTGAACTTCTGGAGGTCGTTGACCACAAGTGAGCCGAAGAATGTGGCTCCGTCGCTGAGAGTGGGCTCATAGACAATGACTTTTGCACCCTTAGCCTTGATGCGCTTCATCACGCCCTGAATGCTGCTCTGGCGGAAATTATCGGAGTTGGTCTTCATCGTGAGTCGATAGACACCTATGGTCACTTCGCGTTCACGCTGAGCGTCCCATGCGCTGTTGGCCTCGTAATAGCCAGCCAGTTTCAGCACACGTTCGGCGATGAAGTCCTTGCGTGTGCGGTTGCTCTCCACGATGGCCTCGATGAGGTTCTCAGGCACATCCTGGTAATTGGCGAGCAGCTGCTTGGTGTCCTTGGGCAGGCAGTAGCCGCCGTAGCCGAAACTCGGGTTGTTGTAATGGGTGCCGATTCGCGGGTCGAGGCAGACACCGTTGATGATGTTCTGCGTGTCGAGGCTTTTCATCTCGGCGTAGGTGTCGAGTTCGTTGAAGAAACTCACACGAAGGGCGAGGTAGGTGTTGGCGAAAAGTTTCACAGCCTCGGCCTCCTTCAGCCCCATGAAGAGAGTCGGCACATCCTGCTTGATGGCCCCCTCCTGCAGCAGCGAGGCGAACGTCTCAGCCTTCTCTCTGAGGTTCATGCCTCCGATAGCCTCAATGATACGGTTCTCGTCGTCGAACCCGGGGATGAGTTTAGGATATCCCACGATGATGCGCGACGGGTAGAGGTTGTCGTAGAGCGCCTTGCTCTCGCGCAGGAACTCCGGCGAGAAGAGCAAGTTGAACTTATGGTCACGCAAGGCGGGGTCGGTGAGGTAGCGGATGCCATACTTGACGTAAAGCCCGCGGCAGTAGCCCACAGGGATGGTACTCTTGATGACCATGACAGCGTCGGGGTTGACGCTGAGCACAAGGTCGATTACCTCCTCCACATGCGAGGTGTCGAAGTAGTTGCGCTGTGGGTCGTAGTTGGTGGGCGCGGCAATGACAATGAAGTCTGCGTCGGCATAGGCCTTGGCTCCGTCGAGCGTTGCGGTGAGGTTAAGGTCTTTTTCCGCGAGGTACTTCTCGATGTACTCGTCCTGGATAGGTGATTGGTGGCGGTTGATGAGGTCGACTTTGGCAGGGACGACATCAACAGCGGTGACTTGATGGTGCTGGGCCAGCAATGTGGCGATGGAAAGACCTACGTAACCTGTTCCTGCTACTGCTATCTTCATCATGATTCCGAGTGCGAAAAAGCAGAAGATACTCTTTAGGAGGATTCCCTAATCGAGATGTGGTTTGTATATACCCTCAGTTCACCCCAAACCTTGTAAAGGTTTGGTTCTCACCTCTTTCCTTATGCAAAAACGGAATATACAGGCGGAAAGGATGTGAAAAAATGGGTTTAAAAGCCGCACATGCAATCAGGAAAAAACGTATCATGTTGCGTGTCCGTCAACTTTTTCGGGTGCAAAGTTAGCACTAATAAATGAATTAAATGAATATTTTAACGAAAAATTACTATTCCCGCCATTTGAGTCGTCATATATTTACAATTGCTTACACCTCCTTTCCTTTTATTGCACGGAAAATACAGCACTTATGGCTTCTTGAAAATGGGGATTAGTTTTACTGCCTCGTCTTTCTTCTTATCCACAATCCTGGCATAAATCTGGGTGGTCTTCACCTGCGAATGTCCCATCAGTTTCGAGAGAGTATATAAGTCTGAACCCACAGTGAGCATCATGGTGGCAAATGTGTGACGGGCTGTGTGAAAAGAGAGTCGCTTGTGAATGCCACTATCTTCTGCCCAATCGTGTAAAACCCTGTTCATGTACGAGTTGGACGGGAGATGGAAGATGGTGTCTGTATCCTTGTCCGAAGGTTTTCTTTGGGGCAACCATACCATCGCTTGTGGGGAAACTGGCATATACAACTGCTTTTGGGTCTTCTTCATTGTGATATTGACTCGCCATTGACTTCCGTCCAAATAAAGGTCGCCCCAACGCAACAAATTGACATCGGAAAAACGGAGTCCACACATGCAGCTGAACATATATGAACGTTTCACTGTCTCATTCTTGCATTCCGCATCCACTAACGACTCCAATTCTTTGATGGTCAAATAATTGCGCTTACTCTCTGGCATTTTCAACCGCTCTTCTACAGGTATCAGCATTGCTGGGTTACTGGGAAGAATCCCCTCACGGACAGCATGGGTCAACGTACATTTGAAACAACTGAAATAGTTGATCTTACTAAAAGCCGACAGAGGCGTGGATTTCAAAAACCGAAGAAAGCCTAAACAGAAATCTTTGTCAACCTCACTCAGAGTCAGATTCTCACCACCATACTTAATGACGTACCTCAAGGCCTTGTCTATCTGGCGGCTATACTCTTCGCTTTGACCTTTTTCCTTCTTCAGCAAAGAGAAACTACGCATCCAATCCACCAATTTGGTGTTGTTGCTGGCATCATCCTTAGGCTCAATGAATCTACTGCGCAGCAATTCAATTGTTTTGTTCGCCTTCATCATCTCTGCGATGCTCATCGTCTCGCGGTTCATCGCACGGTCTGCTAAGGAATGCTCTGGAACAATGTACAGTTTCAAGAAACGGTACGAACGACTACCGTTCTGGTAGATGTCAAGATAAAGCGACTTGTTGCCATTGGCCAAATTCTTCATTCGTAATCGAACAGATTCTTTTACTTTCAAACTCTTCTTTTTCATGCTTGATAAAATTAGATATTAAGGATAATATTTCTGACCGCACTATTCTAAAGACTTCAAATAGTGAGGTTTCAAAGAGGGTGCTAAATTAGCACATTTTATTTGAAAAGAAAGAAAAAATAAAGCAAAGATTTGCTCGGCAGTGAAAAAAAGCATCCGAGAAACAAAGTGGTAACAAAAAGCACCATATTGCCGATTAGCTATAGTCCAAGTATTTATCTATATAACAGGGTATTACAGCACGGCAAAACAAGTTACAAACAAGAAACAGAATAAGCAAAGGCACTGTAAATCCATTCATGCCCTACTATACTATATGCATCGCTCATTTTCTTGTAATATTCAGATATCCAATATAAAACAACGACAGCTAAATTCCAATTGCACGGAATATTTATTCATAAACTCTATGTTTTACCGATGCTTCTGGTGTGGGCGCAACACCCGACATGGATTTATGCGCTGAGTCAATGAAAAAAGTAATCACATACGGAACCT
>CACYEC010000484.1 GCA_902773225.1 uncultured Bacteroidales bacterium | reverse complement strand
GTCAACGATTTCTTCACATTAGCCCTTCGATTCAAAGACGGAATACTCCATACGCCCAAACTGGAAGTCTTGGACAGTTACCTAAGCGCCATCGGCACAGACTCCCTCAGCAAACAGCAAATGGAACAAGCCTGGCAACGACTTGGGGTAACCATGAACATCAATGCCGGCAACAAAACATTTGTTTTCAGTCTGACAGGCCCCGACAGCCAACTTGAGACAGCGCTTGTCCTGCTTGCGCACTTCCTCCACAAGGCCAAAGGAGACAGAAAAGCCCTGGATGACTTGCGCTCAGACGACAAGGTGAGTCGTAAGGGGTTCGGAAAGCAGAAAGAAGACGTGATGCCATCCATCATCCAGCGCATTGCCTTCGGGGCTCAATCCACTTACTTGCGACACCCCTCCAAAGCAGAGGTCAAATCTCTTTCCGATAACGAACTGATGGCTTTATTCCATGAATTGCAGACCTATGATTGCGAGATTATCTACTGTGGCGGGCAACCTCAACAGACAGTAGCCCATCTGTCAAAAAGCATTTTGCCACTTGACCGTTGCCATAAGATGATGGCCGACACATACCGTCCTTTGCAATCATACGAAGAACCCACTGTTTTCTTCTATGATGTACCAGAGTCGCGCCAGAACGATGTCATCAGTTATGAATGGTTGAGTCCGATGCCGACAGAACAGGAACGCGCCTCTCTTCTTCTTTGGGAGCATTATTTCGGTGGTGGCATGTCGTCAGTCTTGTTCCAGAATGTGCGTGAGTTTCGTTCACTCGCCTACTCCACCTCTGGGACCAGCATCACAACCAATCTTCAGACACATCCCAACGAACCTCTGGCCTACATCACTGCCACAGGCACACAAACGGATAAGACAATCGAGGTCATGACGGTGGTGGATTCCCTGCTACGAAGCATGCCAATGAAGGAGGAGAACCTGTATGCCATTCGTCAGAACGTTCTGAACGACATCCAGAACAGTTATCCCAACTTCCGAGGCATCCCTGTCTATATCGCCAACCAACGGCTCAACGGCTACACCTTTGACCAGAACGCATCAACTGTGAAATGGCTTCCCTCTTTATCAGCCAATGACGTCATGGATTTCCATCATCGCCATATTGCTGGAAACCAACGTATTTGGGTGGTCATCGGGAACAAGAAACAGACTGATTTCAACGCCTTGGCAAAATACGGGAAAGTAGTGGAACTACGCAAAGAAGATGTGTATCGATAACCATCAAAGAGAGGCGGCCGTTTGGCCGCCTCTCTTTGATGGATGAGTTCTATTCTATCTACAGCAATACCCTTACTTGAGAATGGCCTTGAGCCGTTTCTCGGCTTTTTCAATCATATCAAGAGTTCCACTGCCGTCGCTGACATACTTCACCACCATCTCAGCATATTCGATAGCCTCTTTGAGTTGCTTGGAAGGATTCTTCACCGCATTGGCTTTCTCCACAAGCGGAAGCAGGTTGTCCATATCCTCCAGTTCGGGAAGGTTTCCTGGCCTCATGGTGTTGATGGCGGCATTAAGTGCCGCTGTAGCCTTATCGACTGCGGCTTGGTCGGAAGCGAGGTCGGGGTCGTCTAAAACTCTCTGTGAGTAGGCCAATTGCTCCATCATGCGCTGGAAGCCATGTTTTGCCCATGGGGCGTACTCTGGTACCTTGACCTCCATGGCGTTCCACCTGCTCTGAGCATCCCTGCGAGTCTTTGCCTCGACCATGGTCTCACGCAATGCAGAGATATCCACGCCAGCCTCGCCAAACATATTCACCACCTCCGGTGTGCCTGGCAAACGAAGGCGGAAGTAATGAGTGACATTCCGGTCGGCATAGTAATCTGGGATGAAGGTCTTGCCTGCGTAGTTGAGCGTATAGACATTGGCGAAAGCCCCGTCAGGATTATTGATGTCGGCATTGTTGGCAAATCGTCTCGACATCTCGTATGGCACAGCGTTGCCGGCTCCATTCATTGTGATGCCTTGGAGCGAGGGGTCGAGGTCGATGGTGGCGTCGTTCCAGTTCTCCACATTCTGTGTAGCCATCACCAATGGTCCGTACATCAGCGAACCCAACCAAAGCGGTTCAAATTCAGTTCGGGTCTCGTTCTTCCCCGTGGCCGCGATTTCCATCTTGTCAGCCCCATAGTCGATATGCGGTGTGAAAGGCATTACCACTTCCACCACATCTTTCTTACTCCATTTACGCGAAGGTATCTCCACGTATGTACCAGGCTGGTAGTTCTGCGCCACCTCCTTGCCGTTGAGTTTGACAGAGAAACACTCTGTTGCCCAGTACGGCACTCGTAGTTTCATGTTGAATGTGCCCTTTCCCTTAAGGATGCGTAAAGTGCTTTTCTCTGCGGGCCATTCACACTGCTGTTGCAGGGTGATGCCCTTTTCTGTCCATTCCGCCGTGGTGGGCATATAGAGCGCCACCCAGATGGTGTTGTCGCTGACAAAATAGGCTGCCTCCTGATACTTCACATGATTCTCCGTTCCCGTTCCTCCACAGCAAGTGGACTGCGGTGTGTCGTTACCCCATGGTTTGGAAGCGTTCAAGCCCACTGCATACTGATAAACCGTTGAATAGTGATGAGGATTCACCGAACCCACAATCTGGTTGTAGAGTACACGCTCGTAATAATCCATATAAGCGGCGTTGTCGGGTTGGTAGCAGTTGAGGTCCTTGGAGAGTTTTGCCAGATTGTAGGCGCAGCAAGTCTCGTTGATGGTAGGTTCGGGATAGAGATTTCTTCGTCCGTCGCCAGTGACGTTGGTGCACATGGATAGCATCTGCGTATATGGCTGACGGAACATCTCACCATTGCCCACTCCTCCCATGGCATACCGGTAACGGCCTTGAATGAAATTCCAGAAGTTCAAGGCAAGGTTGTAGTAATATGGATTCTTGTTTCCTCTGTAACTGCGGAGCGCCCCCGTAATCATTGGAATATGCTGATTGGCATGCCTTGTGCGTATGGCATCGACATTGCGCGATAAAGGCGTGAAGAAAGCGGGGCTGTCGAAACAGTTGGCCGCCTCAAGCAGGCGTGCCTTTTCCTCTGAGTCATTGACCATCTCCGAGAGTCGTGAAAGACTTTCCGCCATTCCACCGACCTCACCTGCGATATACATGTTCCACATCTCGTAACGGTTGCCTGGACGTGCACGACGTTCCTCCTGAGAGCCATCTTCTTTCACAAACGTTCGGTAGTGCATTCTGTTCCATACCCAAAGCCCCATGTCCTTGGCAATAAGCAGTGCTTTATCTGCCACGGCCTTGTCATCCACATTGTTGGCGATATCAATCAGTCCTGCCAATTGTTTGTGAACGGAATAATATGGTGCCCACACCCACTGCTCGTTGTTGTAGGCGCGGTACATCTCAATCAACACACAGTGTTGTGCAGGAATGGCGTTGATATAGCCATATCCGTAATGGGCATAATCTTTCTTGTATTCATCGAAAGCCTGCCATGTACCCTTCAATTCGCGAAGTTCGGCCTCGGGGGCGAGGTCGCGAGCCTCACGATAGCGTCCTAATTGTTCATCATAGACGAAAGTGCGTTCCTGGCACTTTCTCATCTCGTTGACCATGAGACGGATATTGTCGAGCAACCGCTGTTTCTTCGTTTGGTCCTGGCATCCCGCGTAAGCCATGGCAAGCGCTGAAAGGTAATGTCCTACCCCATGTCCCTTAAGTTTGGTGGTAGGCGAATCCCATCCGTCACTGACAGGACATCCCTCGGTAGTCAATCCGTATGTGTCGTAATAGTTATAGAGTTGTTGCTTGACATTGAGGCTGAGGAGGAAATCTGTGTCAAGTTCCCTATTGTGTGTCAGTCGGTTGTGTCCATCGATGCTGACTTTGTTAAGAGGCAAAGGACGCGCCACTGGCACAGGGTCAGGCACAGGGTCAGGATTGTTCACCACCGTGACCTTTGCTTTCACAGGGAAACCAGCGGTAGTGGTGTTGTCACCGATGATGAATCCTGTCACCTCGTAGTTTGTTCCTACAGGGTTCTGAGCGGCATCGGCCTGTGCTTGCTCCACACGCAACGAGGAGTTTGTCCAACGCACTTGTCGGTATTCACTCTTGCCATCGCTGTAAGTCACCCACAGTTGGAATGGCAGTCTGGGGGCTGTACCCACAGGTGCCTTCACGTTGACCTCCTGCACCTTAGCGATGGTACGTGATGGTATGGCCTCTGTGGTTGACGGACGTTGAATGTTCTCAAGAGCATGATGAGCGAATTGTGGCAGCGTGTAACCGAATGCCATAAGAAAAGCCAGGACTACCTGTCCTAACTTGAATGGAATAGTCTTTTGAATCATATCGTTAAGTTGTGTTAGTTTTCTGCAATGCAAAAATATGAAATATTTTCAATTTCTACAATTCATCTGTCAATATCTTTTCATTGAATGAGTTTTTCTGAACTCAATCACCATGTTTTTTGCATTTGTTCAAGAAAAAGCAGTAATTTTGCATCCGCAATGGCGAAATCGCCAATTTCATTACATCATAAAAAGGGACATGAACAACAACACATACTCCGCATTGATTGCGGCCAGATTGGGATTAGCGGAACAAAGGGTGGCCAACACCCTTGAGTTGCTCGATGAGGGGGCGACGATTCCATTTATTTCGAGATACAGGAAAGAGCGCACGGGCAGCATGGACGAAGTCCAAATTGCCGGTATCAACGAACTGTACCTGAAACTCCAAGAAATCGCCAAGCGCAAGGAAACCATCATCAAGACCATCACCGAACAAGGTAAGATGACTCCTGAATTGCAGAAGCGCATCGAAGAGACATGGGATGCCACAATCCTGGAAGACATCTATCTTCCTTACAAGCCCAAACGCAGAACCCGAGCCCAGGTGGCGCGTGAGCAGGGTTTGGAGCCTTTGGCCACCACCATCCTGTTGCAACGAGAGCGCGACATCAAGTCTGTAGCCCGCAAATTTGTGAAAGGCGAAGTGAAAGACCTCGATATGGCATTGAAAGGCGCCCAGGACATCATAGCCGAAACCATTAGTGAGAACGAGGATTCACGCAACAGATTGAGAAAGGCTTTTGAGCGTCAGGCCATCATCAGTTCCAAAGTCGTGAAAGGCAAAGAGGACCTTGATGAGTCGCAGAAATACTCAGACTACTTCGATTGGAACGAGCCTTTGAAACGGTGTTCCTCGCACAGACTGCTGGCCATGCGTCGAGGAGAGTCAGAAGGTGTGCTCAGGGTAAGTATCTCACCTGACCAAGATGAGTGCATCGCGAATCTCCAACGTCAATATGTGCGTGGTTCGGGAGATTGCAGCCGATTAGTTGAGGAGGCGGCCGAGGACTGCTACAAACGACTGCTCAAACCCTCAATCGAGACGGAGTTCGCCAACCTAAGCAAGGAAAAGGCCGACGAGGAAGCCATACGTGTGTTTGCCGAGAACCTGCGGCAACTGTTGCTTTCTGCCCCATTGGGTCAAAAACGTGTGATGGGTATCGACCCTGGTTTCCGCACAGGCTGCAAGGTGGTTTGTCTGGATGCCCAGGGCAATCTCCTGCATTTTGAAGCCGTCCATCCTTTTTTGTCAAAGGGTTTCAATCCACAAGCACAAAAAACGGTTGAGCGTTTGGCTGGCCAATACAAGATAGAGGCTATCGCCATCGGGAACGGTACAGCAAGCCGCGAGACCAACGATTTCATCAAGAGCCTTACCTTGGGCGACGGCGTGCGCTCATTTGTAGTGAGCGAGGACGGTGCATCGGTCTATTCCGCCTCTAAGATAGCACGCGAAGAGTTTCCCGACTACGACGTGACGGTACGTGGGGCAGTGTCAATAGGCCGCCGTCTGATGGATCCTCTCGCCGAATTGGTGAAAATCGACCCCAAGAGCATCGGTGTGGGCCAGTACCAGCACGATGTGGACCAGTCGAAATTGAAAGAGAAACTCGACCAGACGGTAGAGAGTTGTGTGAACCTTGTTGGAGTGAACTTGAACACAGCAAGCCAGCAGTTGCTGACCTACGTGAGCGGTCTTGGTTCCACGCTTGCCAAGAACATTGTTGATTACCGTCGCGAGCATGGTGCTTTCACCAGCCGCAAGGAATTGCTGAAGGTGGGTCGTTTAGGTCCTTCAGCCTTTGAGCAGTGCGCAGGTTTCCTCCGTATTCCTGAGTCAGACAATCCCTTGGACAACAGTGCGGTACATCCTGAGAGTTACAAGGTGGTGGAGCAGATGGCACGTGATGCAGGATGCACGGTGAGCCAGTTAATCAGCGACAAGAGCAAACGCGAGAGTATAAACATCAAGCGTTATGTCAGCGACCGAATAGGTTTGCCCACGCTCACCGACATCATGAAAGAATTGGAGAAGCCAGGTCGCGACCCGAGGAAGGGTGTGGAGGTTTTCGAGTTCGATGAGAACGTGAAGACGGTCGACGACTTGATGGAGGGTATGGAATTGCCTGGTATCGTGACCAATATCACCAACTTCGGTGCCTTTGTGGATATCGGTGTCCATCAAGACGGTCTCATCCACATCTCCCAGATGGCAGACCGTTATGTAAGAGACCCGAACGAGATTGTGCATCTCCACCAGCACATCAAGGTCCGTGTACTTGAAGTAGACCACAAGCGCAACCGCATCAGTCTGAAACTGGTGGGGAAATAAAGTTTGTTCCCACATAAAAAAGGCATAGCATCGGATGATGACTATGCCTTCTTTATTCATTGCCAAGAGACAATGAGCATAAAGCACTTGAGTCAAGGGATTTTAGTGCTTTTGTGACTTGCGTTTCTTCACTCTCTGTCGTATTTCAGCCTTGTGACGGGCAGCCGCAGATGAATGTGTGCCAGTCTTGTAAGTACGCTTTCGTGCCTTGGTGCGGATTTTCTCCTCGGGTTTGTCCTTTGGGGCACCTTTGAATGTGATGCCGTGTTGGATGGCATAGTCGATTTCGTCGGTCATAAGCACATTAATGATGGAATAGGCGGATACCGATGAACGCCATGGCGATGTTGTACTTGTCGCAGGTCTCAATGACATTGTCATCGCGGACACTGCCTCCAGCCTGAGCGATATACTGCACTCCACTCTTATGAGCGCGCTCGATGTTGTCGCCGAACGGGAAGAAAGCGTCGCTTCCAAGACAAACACCTGTGTTCTGCGCTATCCATTCTTTTTTCTCCTCAACAGTAAACACCTCGGGCTTTTCGGTAAAGAACTGCTGCCATGTTCCCTCACGCAGCACATCATCGTGGTCTTCTGAAATATAGACATCGATAGTGTTGTCTCGGTCAGCCCTCCGTATGCCAGGTTTGAATGGGAGGTTCAGCACCTTAGGGCATTGGCGCAACCACCAGATGTCGGCCTTGTTTCCAGCCAGCCGTGTGCAATGGATACGGCTCTGCTGTCCTGCCCCGATGCCAATGGCCTGTCCGTCCTTCACATAGCAAACGGAGTTGCTCTGTGTGTATTTGAGCGTGATGAGGGCGATTTTGAGGTCGCGTTTGGCCTCTGGTGTGAAGTTCTTGTTCTGGGTGGGGATATTGTCAAAGAGGTCGTCATTGGAAAGGTCTATTTCGTTACGGTTCTGTTCGAAAGTGATGCCGAAGACCTGTTTACGCTCAATGGGATTGGGTTTGTAATCAGGATTCATCTTGATGACATTGTATGTTCCCTTTCTTTTCTCCTTGAGAATGGCCAAAGCCTCGGGTGTGTAATCAGGAGCGATAACACCGTCGGAAACCTCGCGCTTAATCAGTGTGGCCACAGCCTCGTCACAAGTGTCGCTGAGTGCGATGAAATCACCGTAAGAAGACATTCGGTCAGCACCTCTGGCCCGAGCGTATGCGGTGGCTATGGGAGAAAGAGGAATATTCACATCATCAACGAAATAGATTTTCTTCAATGTTTCGCTGAGTGGCATAGCCACAGCCGCTCCCGCAGGACTGACATGTTTGAAAGATGCGGCTGCAGGTAGTCCTGTCGCCGCTTTGAGTTCCCTCACAAGTTGCCAACTATTGAACGCATCGAGGAAATTGATATATCCTGGTCTTCCGTTCAACACCTCGATAGGCAATTCGCCTTCCTCCATGTAGATACGTGAAGGCTTCTGGTTCGGATTGCATCCGTACTTCAATTCTAATTCTTTCATCTTTATTCTTTTGGGTTAATGATTTTCAGGGGGCTGTTTTTGACGGGATGGGACGCGGTAGGCTATTTAATCATGATGGCGGTAAGCATACGTCCGGAGTTGACTCCATGTTTCCGTGCAGAGAAGAAGAGATTATCGTTTTGGTAGGTACAAATACCCGCCACTTGTATGTTTTCCTCTTCAACGCCATGACTCATAAGGAGTATTCTGTTGGCCTCCCAAAGATTGATGTGCCATTTGGTCATATCATCTGCATGGCTGTCCTTATAACGCCGTGAAATGGAGTCCATAGGGAACTGTGCTTGAGCAAAAGCGTCATATACCTCCTGTCCCACCTCAAAACAGTCCATGCTAATGCCAGGCCCTATCAAAGCAAGGACATTACGTGAATCCGTCCCATAGTGTCGAGCCATAAAGTCGAGCATACGGACCACAACCTTCTTCTGCGTACCCCTCCAACCGGCATGAATTGCAGCCACAGCACATTTCTCGGGGTCGTAGAGCAGGATGGGTATGCAGTCGGCAGTGGAGACACCGATACAGACGCCATGCATTTGAGTGGATAGAGCATCTACCCCCTCAAGTACTTCCTTACGCTGTTCTTCAGAAAGTTTCATGAAAGCCTCATCAATATTCCTGCACTCCACACCATGCACCTGATGGGGCATAATGAGACGGTCAATGCCTATGTCAAGTTTATGGCAGAGACTCCGACGATTTTCCAACAAATCATCGATATCATCACCACAATAGGCATTGACATTGAAAGAGGCGTGTGTTCCTTTACTGCATCCACCTCTCCGAGTAGAACTGAAAGCCACGATTCCCTCGTGTGTGCTGTAGTTGAGCAGTATCGGATTGTCCATAACCAAATCACGTTTTTTAGGGGGCTTCAATATAATATCTATCTGGAAATTGAGAAGAATTTCTCAACTAACGGTCATTTTGATTATCTTCCTCTTCAAGGTCGTAGTACTCCACGTCGTCGAGATCCTCGATGTCGTCTTCGTCGATGAATTCGAAATCACCGTCCTCGCCTTCATCCTCCAGTTCATGTTGCAACCGTCCCACATCTTTCTGCCGATGGACGATAGAGTCGGTAGTTGTGATGGCCGCGAGTTTGTTGCTCTCGCTGTTGAGTTCCCTCCAAAGCACATCCTTAAGTTCATTAAGTCCTAATTCCGTGATGGCCGAGATGAACACAATAGGCAAGCCCTCAGGCAAGGTATCCTTGAGCATCTCTATGAGTTCTTGGTCGAGCAAGTCGCATTTGGTGACAGCCAACACCCTCCCCTTGTCGAGCAAGTCGGGATTGAATGTTGCCAGTTCATTAAGGAGTATCTCGTATTCCTTTTTGATGTCGTCGGTATCTCCAGGAACCATGAAAAGCAACAAGGAGTTACGTTCGATATGCCTAAGGAATCTCAGTCCTATTCCTTTGCCCTGACTCGCTCCCTCGATAATACCGGGGATGTCGGCGATGACAAAAGAACGGTTGTCACGATAAGGCACGATACCGAGTGTAGGTTCAAGAGTGGTGAATGGGTAGTTTCCGATTTTGGGCTTGGCAGACGACAGGGCTGAAACCAAGGTTGACTTCCCCGCGTTGGGAAAACCAACAAGTCCCACATCAGCCAAGAGTTTGAGTTCGAGAATGACGGTCATCTCGCGCATAGGTTCTCCTGGCTGAGCGTATCGAGGCGCCTGGTTGGTTGGGGTACAGAAGTTGAAGTTTCCGAGCCCTCCTCGTCCTCCCTTGAGCAATATGACCTCCTGCCCATCGTCTTTGATGTCGCAGAGGTAGTCTCCTGTCTCGGCATTGTATGCCACAGTACCGAGGGGTACCTCTATAATGACATCCTCCCCTTTCTTCCCGGAACTTTTGTTTTGGGAACCATTCTCTCCATGTCCGGCATAGGCATGCCTTTCGTAGCGCAGGTGTAGTAATGTCCAGTAGTTGTGGTTTCCCCGGAGAACGACATTGCCACCACGTCCTCCATTGCCACCGTCCGGACCTCCCTTGGGGAAATACTTGGCACGATGCATGTGAGTGGAACCGCGTCCACCCCTGCCACTGCGACAATAAATCTTGACGTAATCAACAAAATTGGTCTCCATCAGTGTATATTGATTAGAATGCCGAATATTCGGAGCTCCGAATAATCAGAGTACTCCGAATATTCGATAATTAAGCGTTTTCAATAACGGCAAATACTTGTTCAAGAGTAGTCTCTTTGTTCCCTGTCCACTCCACAGTATGACGTATGCCCTCTTTTGCGAACCACTCTGACAGAGGAGCAGTCTGGTTGTGATAGACAGCGAAACGTTTCTTGATGGTCTCCTCGTTGTCATCGGCTCTGCCCTGCTCCACTGCTCTTTTGAGCAACCGCTCCATGAGCACGTCCTCTCCGACAATCAGTTCAATCATGATTCCCATGTCGTCGCCTCTCTGCTTGAGCATCACCTTGAGAGCCTCTGCCTGCTCGATGGTTCGTGGGAATCCGTCGAATATAACTCCTTGTCCCTTAGGCATGGCATCGTAGGTTTTGGCGAGAATATCAATCATCAGTTCATCGGGAATGAGTTGTCCGTTATCGATATATCCTTTGGCAATGTTCCCCAGTTCGGTGCCTCCCTTGATTTCTGCTCGCAGCACGTCGCCTGTGGAAATATGTCCCATACCGTATTTTCTTACAATCTCTTCACTGTAGGTGCCCTTACCTGAACCAGGTGCACCGAAAATAATAATATTCTTCATTGTTATGTGTTTGTTGTGATGATTTGAGTCGGTTTTGTTTATTCAATGTCCTCCAAGGATTCTCGAGGATTCCTGGGATTTCCTTGTTCTCCTATTCTTAGATTGGTTCGTAGATATCTTTCATCCATCGTCCTTCCTCGTCATAGTCAAGTCCATAACCTACAAGGAACTTGTCTGGAACATCCATTCCGCAATAATCTACCTTTAGGTCAGGATACCTAAGTCGGGATGGCTTCCTCAACAGTGTTGCGACTTTCACGTCTTTAGCCCCTTTGTAGTAGAACTGAGGCACCACAAGTTTCATAGTGGTTCCTGTATCAATGATGTCCTCAACGATAAGCACGTCCTTATCAGCCAAGTCAAGTGTTGTGGGTATAACCTCCCTGACAATGCCAGTGGTCTCTGCCCCCTTGTAAGATGAGTATTTGGCAAATCCGAGTTCAATGGGTACATCGAGTTTTCGGATGAGGTCGGCCGCGAAAATAAACGCTCCTGTGAGCATAACGATAACAGTAGGCGACTTGCCTTGGTAGTCCTGGTTGATTTTATCTGCTATTTCCTTCACTTTCCACTCGATAAGTTCGTGAGGAATAGACACCTTGAACTCCTGTCCTTTGATTTTTATACTATTTTCCATATTCTCGGGATGTTTTTAATGAGTGTTGTCGAAATATGCGGTCAGAGAAACCCACCTCAATGATTGTTTGACCACGGTCTGAAGGCTTGGATACATTTGCAATTGGTTTGCTTGCCCTGATTGCATCAGTCATCAAGGTTGCTCTGCCTTTGAATTGCAAATATACATATAATTCATTATTATTTGAGTCTAAAACACGGAAAAGTGTTCAGTTTTTTCGCTCAAAGGGCATTTTTTTGTGAAAAAGTGGAACATTTACAAATACAAATGGTTAATTTTGCACCATGAAGATACTTACAGCGTCACAATTCAAGCAAGTAGATGCCTACACCATAGAGCACGAACCCATCAGTTCTGTTGATTTGATGGAGCGTGCCGCCAATGCGCTTGCCGACAAAATCGCAGACCGCTGGAACGCCTCTACTCCAGTGAAAATCTTCGCTGGTCCAGGCAACAACGGCGGCGATGCCCTTGCCCTTGCCCGTTTGCTTTCCCATCGTGGCCGCAAGGTGTCGGTATGGTTGTTCAATATCAAGAACAGCAGTAGTCTCTCATCTGAATGCTTGCACAACAAGAACCGTCTCTCGGAGTGCCCTGAAGTGGAATTGAACGAGGTGGTGAGCAGTTTCTCCCCTCCTCAGTTGAATGCAGAGGACTTGGTCGTGGACGGTTTGTTTGGCATAGGCATAGCCCGTCCGTTGAATGGTGGTTTCGCCGAGGTTGTGAAATACATCAATTCTTCCCCTTCAACGGTTGTATCGATAGATGTCCCCTCTGGTTTGATGTGTGAGGACAACAGTTACAACGTGATGAACCACATCGTGAAGGCTGATGTGACTTATACTTTCCATCGTCCGAAACTGGCTTATTTCTTCGCCGACATGTACAAGTACGTAGGTGAGTGGCAAGTGTTGGATATCGGTGAGCCAGAGAGCATTGTTGACGATGAAGGAACAGAGGTGTTGCTGTCACCTTACAGTACCACCGACTTTGACTACGTGAGCAGCAGAATGCACTTCAGGCCTCGTTTCGCCCACAAGGGCACCATGGGTCATGTGGCCTTGGTGGCAGGCAAGCGCGGCATGACCGGAGCATCCATTCTCGCCACACGGGCCTGCCTCCGCAGCGGCACGGGCAAAATCACTGTGCACACCCCCTACCGCAACAACAGCATCATGCAGATAGCCATTCCCGAGGCCATTGTGCAATTGGACAAGGACGGAGAAATATTCTCCTCGCCCTTCGACGCCAATGATTTCGATGCACTTGGGATAGGTCCCGGCATAGGCACATCACCAGAGACCGCCCAAGCCTTCATCGAGCAGTTGCGTCTGACCCGTTCGCCAATAATCGTTGACGCCGACGGTCTGAACATCCTCGGTTCGCACCGTGGCTGGATTCAGCAGTTGCCGCGCCAGTGCATCCTCACACCCCACAAAAAGGAGCTCTTCGGACTAATCAGCAACACGCGGAACGACTACGAAGAGTTGGAGCGTACGCGTGAGTTGGCCGTTCACCAGCAAATCTACATCATCATCAAAGGAGCCTATAGTGCCGTATGCACCCCCGATGGTTCGTGCTTCTTCAACACCACAGGCAATCCAGGTATGGCAACGGCAGGTAGCGGCGATGTGCTGACGGGTGTAATTCTTTCTCTCTTGGGCCAGGGCTACAGCAATGAGGAGGCATGCCGTATCGGTGTCTATATCCATGGTTTGGCAGGCGACATCGCAGCAGAGCGTCTGGGTGAAGACAGTATGATGGCAAGCGACATCATCGACGCACTTCCCGCCGCATTCATGCGTATGAAGAAGGGAAAGACAATTGATTAAAGAGCGAAAAACCACCGTATATGAAAACCATCACAGGAAGAGCCACCTTATTGGCAGCCGCCCTTCTGACATTCGCCTTTGCCCGTTCTCAGACTCAGGTGAGTGCCTTCAGTCCTGGTCTCACGGCCAACGGCGTGAATTACGTGTTGCCTAAAACCGGTCTCAAGATTCAGGTTGTGGCTACCAAAACCACCTATACTCCAGGTGAGTTCTGCCGTTACGCCGAGCGTTACCTCCATCTGAACGATGTGGGGCAACAGGCAGAAACCACATGGGAAATCAAGGAGATGCGTGTGACGCAGTACGGCACACCCGACAAGGACAAGACTTTCACCATCAAGTTGAAGGACAAGACCGTTGCTCCAATGGCACGCTTAGCCTCCAATGGCATTCTCCTGGCCATCAACGCCGACAATGAAGTGGAGGATGTGGAGTTGAGCGTACCTGCCGACGAGTCGAACAAGGTCAATTCCAGGAACTACCTGACGGAGGAGATTCTGTCGGCTACCTCTACCGCCAAGATGGCCGAACTGACGGCTAATGAGATTTACGACATCCGTGAGAGCATGAATGCCATCACCCGTGGACAGGCGGAGAACATGCCTCAAGACGGCGCCTCGCTGAAGATAGTGATAGACCAACTGAAGACCCAAGAGACGGGTTTGATGCAGTTGTTCCAAGGCAGTACTGCACAGTCGTCCACGAAAGCGACCTTCACCTTGGAGCCAGAGGGTGACGTGAAAGACCAGGTGTTGTTCCGCTTCTCGCATCGTCTGGGCATAGTGGATGCCGACGACCTTTCTGGAGAACCTATTTACATCAGCGTCACAGACAAGAAGACCGTTCCACTTCCAACGGAGGAGGAAAAGGCCAAGCGCAAAATCACAGGTGTGGTTTATAACCAACCAAGCGACGCTGTGGTTGTTCTGACCATGGCTGGGCAGGAGATATACCGCAACACCATGCCCTTCGCACAATTCGGCACCATCGACATGCTGATGCCAGCCCTCTTCAACAAGGGCGCGACCACAAAAGTGTTGTTCAACCCCTCTACTGGTGGCATTGAGAAAATCGTGGAATAGTAAGAAAAAGGCTGGAAGCAAGTTGCATCCAGCCTTTATTCTTTTTGTGTTACCGACAGTCTTCTTCAACTTGCGAGGTACTTCTGCAACACGCTGCATACCTGAGGGTTGGCCTTCAGTTTTCTGAGGCTCGCCTCGTAGAGTTGGCGCACTCTCTCTCGTGTGAGGTTGAGTTCAATAGCCACATCGGTTGTTGAGCAAGAGGGTTGGCCAATGCCGAAGACCATCTTCACGATTTTACTCTCACGAGGATCGAGGATGCTGAGGACAGCGAGGATGTCAGTGTTCAGCGACTCACGCTCCATCTGACGCTCCACACCATCCGTCTCCGACTTAATCAAGTCCTCCATCGTCCCACTGTCAGGGTCATCGCCGAGCGGTGCAGAGAGCGAGAAACTGCGTCCGTCGTAGGCCATGACATCCAGCACAGTCCCCTCAGGGAATCCAAGGGCATCGCTGACCTCCTCGGGCGAGGGATTCCTTTCGGTCTCTTGGTAGAACTTGGCGCTGAAAGCCAATATCTTGCCCAGCAAGGTCGCCTTGTTGTTAGGCAATCTTACCGTCTTGCCGTTGTTGACAAGGGCCTGGTGTATCGACTGTCGTATCCACCATACAGCATAACTGATGAACTTGAAGCCTCTGGTGTCGTCGAACATCTGTGCTGCCTTGATGAGTCCAAAGTTGGCCTCCTCGATAAGGTCGGCGAGTGGCATACCTGTGTATTGGAATTGATTGGCCACAGAGACTGCGAAACGAAGGTTCGCTTTCACGAGTTCATTGACAGCCTTTTCGTCGCCCTTGCGTATGCGTTGGGCGAGTTCCACCTCCTTTTCGGGAGTAATCATAGGTATCCGACTCACTTCGGACAAGTAAGCACTCACAGAAAAATCACTGCGGTTCGTAATGGCATTACTGATTCTAAACTCTCTTAACATAAGATTTAGGTCAATTTTAGAGTTATTAGTTCTGTATTAAGTAAAAGTAAGACATAGAGAATCATCAGGCCATAGTCATCCTGATGGCACACAATACACACCACCCCCTTACTCACGACAGCACACAGGGGGTGCAGACAGTCAGTTTAAGTAAAAAAGTGGAAAGTAGGAAGACGCTTCTCCTCTCCTTCGTTGTCCTGCAAAGGTCTCAATTGTCCAAGTGTTTCGTGGACATCTTGCAGACCCTAATCCTAATCTTCGTTTTCTGGCAGAGGTCTTAGTTGCCCAGGTATTTCTGGAGCATCTTGCAGACCTGGGGGTTGCTTTTCAGTTTCTTGAGGTTCTTCTCGTGTACCTGACGCACTCGTTCCCTTGTGAGGTGTAGTTCGTTGGCCACGTCAGTAGCAGAGCATGCTGGTTGTCCAATGCCGAAGAACATCATCTCGATTTTGCGCTCGCGTGGGGCGAGTGTCATGAGAACGTTCCTGATGTCGGTCATCAGTGACTCCCTGTCCATGCCATGGTCGGTGTCTTGTATTTCAGACTTCATGGTATCCTCCATGGTGCCGTTGTCAGAGTCTCCACCCAACGGTGTGGAGATAGAGATGCTCCTTCCGTCGAACCCCATGGCAGACCTTACCTGATCCTCGGTGAATCCAAGAGCCTCTGAAATCTCGCTGGGTGACGGCTCTCGTTCGTTGTCTTGGTAGAACTGAGCCATATAGGAGAAGATTTTGGAAAGCATAGCCGACTTGTTGATAGGCAGTCTGACCATATTTCCATTGTTAGCGAGAGCTTGGTGAATGGCCTGGCGCACCCACCAGACAGCATAACTGATGAACTTGAAGCCTCTGGT
Source organism: uncultured Bacteroidales bacterium (assembly GCA_902773225.1). Lineage (GTDB taxonomy): Bacteria > Bacteroidota > Bacteroidia > Bacteroidales > Bacteroidaceae > RUG11857. The sequence goes on along the minus strand of CACYEC010000484.1, from coordinate 2,526 downwards.
CTCATCAAACATGTTAGCCGCCTTGATGAGTCCGAGGTTTCCTTCCTCGATGAGGTCGGAAAGAGGCATTCCACGGTTTTGGTACTGCTTAGCCACAGACACGACGAATCGGAGATTGGCCTCAACGAGTTGTGTGACGGCTTTCTCGTCACCCTTACGGATGCGTTGAGCCAGTTCCACTTCCTGCTCGGGAGAAATCATTTCCTTCTTGTTCACCTCAGTCAAGTATTTGTTGACCGACTCGTTGGTACGGTCTGTGATACCGTAGTTGATTTTTAGTTCTCTCATATCGACCTTTATATGCTAAAAAATGAATAATCCAACATCTCGATTCGGGCTGTGAGGTTCTCGTTCCCACTTTGCCCCCAAAGAACGTCCACTTGTCGCTCTTTCTGTTCGCTAAAGTCTGACACGCTTGTTGACCTCATGACATATCTGACGTTCACTTTTCTTGCAACAAAAATTGTTCCAACAACACGCAGAACATGCCATTTTGTCCATTTGGCGGTGTTTTTTATATTTTTTTATGCTTTCCCGTGTAATATCCGTTGTTCTCTTCAATTTTTGACGAAGTGTTTTGCAAACACATGACATTCAAGCATTCACAGATACCACATCTTGTCAGTTCCCCGTCACACAACCCTCTATTCTCCAAAATGGGGTGCAAAATTACTACTTTTAGTGATAACAAACAAATTTTTTAACGTTATTTTATTAGTTCATACAACGTAGCCATTCTTAGTTTCTTCACAGAAGAAGCAAAGACCATCCTCATGAAGAAGTGGTTTAGCATTTTATGGATAAGTATTACGAAAGTTTTCCATCAAAGATTCGTTGAATTTGGTAAAAAGTGTGTAAATTTGTGGTTTAAAGACTAGAAATCCATTCCTACATTGGCAAGCGACATGACCAACGGAATGTTCAGCACACATAAAGACTACGTTTATGAGCAAAGAAATTTACCTTGCAGGCGGTTGCTTCTGGGGCACAGAGCACTTCATCAAGCAGATTGAAGGCGTGACAGACACAGAGGTCGGTTTCGCCAACGGCAGAGGCGACCACCCGAGTTATAAGGAAGTATATACGGACGCCACAGGTTTCGCAGAAACCGTCCGTGTGGTTTACGCCCCAGAGGTTGTGAGCCTCCGCTTTCTGCTCAGCCTCTATTTTGAAGCCATTGACCCAACAAGCCTCAACAAGCAGGGCGAGGACGAGGGCACTCGTTACCGCACAGGCATCTACTACACCGACGAGTCCGACCTACCTGTCATCCGTGAAGCGGCCGACGAGGTGAGCCGCACCTTGACGGGGCCGTTGATGGTGGAGATTTGTCCTCTTGAGAACTATTTCGCCGCCGAGGAAGAACACCAGGACTATCTGTCCAAACATCCCGACGGATACTGTCACCTCTCCCCCGCCCTTTTCGCGATGGCACGCGCCGCCAAAGACAAGAACAACAGAAACTAACTAAATACACAAGAAATGAGAAAACTACACTTTGCCATGTTGGCCCTGGCAATGGGCGCCATCTGGGGTTGCTCGCAGGACATGGACGAACTGGACCTGCTTCAGCCTGGCACCCGTGCCAAATCAGTGATTTACGACAGCGACTACATCACTGTCAAATGTGACAGCGCGGTCGATTCCCGGGTCTTTTTGAGCGCGACTTTCCAGTCCAACGCGTTCGACAGCCCCATCAAGACGAAAGGCTTCATGTACAGCCTTGTTGACCCCAACCCACGCTACGGAGGCTTGAGTGTCGTGCGCCGCACCGCGTCCAAGAACGACGGCGACACCATCTACCGCGACATTGGCTTGACCAAACGCGACACTTATGTCTATTTCCGCGGTTTCTGCCTCACGGAAGACGCCGACACCATCTACAGCAAGGTAGACAGTGTGATGATTGCCGCCACTCCCCCTGAAATCACGACGCTGGCGGTTGACAACCGCACCCGCGTCTCGGCCATCGCCTTAGGCCGGTTCACCACTGTGGGCGATGAGGAATTGCTGAGTTACGGTGTGTGTCTGAACAAGAAAGGTTTCCCAACCCTCGACGACAACCGTTTGAACGCCACCGACATCGCCACCGACGAAACCTATAACGGCACCTTTGGTGTGTGGTTCGACAATCTGGATCCCATGACCCTTTACCACATACGCGCCTTCTGTGTCTATAAGAAAAGCAAGACCCAGGAGAACGACACGATTTACGGTAACGAGCGTGTCTTCCGCACCACCAAAGGCGGTGACGTACAGTGGGAATGGAGCGACAAGGCAAACGCTTCCAGAGACCAAATCAACCGCATCGAGGTGGCTATGGACTCCGCATGCTACTACTACAACAACTACTCCAACCTGACCCACCGGATCCGCGTGTCGTACAACGCCGGTGTACCAACCGCCGACTGCAATATCGTGGGTTCGATGCGCTATGGAGCCAACGAACGATACCAATGGGTGGGTACCGCACAGCATGAAATGAGCCATGCCATGGGCATCGGAACTGCCGGCAACTGGGGATCT